>DASYHX010000382.1:0-4680 GCA_035998065.1 Pseudorhizobium sp. | reverse complement strand
AGGCGGTGACGCGCGTCATATCAAACATGTCACTCTCCTCTGTTGATTGCGATTCCAGCATGACTCGTCGCACATGTTCGGTAAGATTTTAATCGGCCTTAGAAGAACCTGCAATGAGAATGATGGTGACCGAGATATTTTTCTGGGAGGTGACGGAAACAAGGCGCAATCGTGAAACTTTATTTCACAGTGCTTGTCTGCGCGTGAGGGTCAACGGCGCCTGCCTTGGAGGTCGCAGCTACTGAACGAGTGACGGCAGCCTTGACCCCCTCGCGGGTCATTCCAGTGGCCGCCCCTGGACGTTAGTCGCCGCCTTTGAGGGTGCACCCTGGTGCTACAACGCCACCCTGCAGCCTCAACCCATTCTCTCGGAGGCGTAGCTGCCTGGGCTAGGGGGAAACACGATCGTGCGGTTACCATTGAGGAATACGCGACGGTGGATGTGGGCGTGGATCGCGCGTGCGAGTACCTGGCTTTCGACGTCGCGCCCCAGTGACACGTAGTCGTCAGGGCTCTGGGCATGCGTGATGCGTACCGTGTCCTGCTCAATAATCGGGCCTTCGTCCAAGTCCGCCGTCACGTAGTGTGCCGTGGCTCCGATCAGCTTCACGCCACGCTGGTAAGCCTGCTTGTAGGGGTTGGCGCCCTTGAAACTCGGCAGGAATGAGTGGTGGATGTTAATGATCTTACCCGACATCGCCCTGCACAACTGATCCGACAAGACCTGCATGTAGCGCGCCAGCACGATCAGCTCCGTGCCGGTATGTTCGACCAGTTCCATCAACTGCGCTTCCGCATGCGGTTTGTTTTCGGCGGTCACCTTGATGTGGTGGAACGGGATATCGTGGTTCACCACGACCTTCTGGTAGTCGAAGTGGTTAGAGACGACGCCGACGATGTCGATTGGCAGGGCTCCGATCTTCCATCGATAGAGCAGGTCGTTCAGGCAGTGACCGAAGCGTGAGACCATCAATAGGACCTTCATCCGCTCTGCTGCGTCATATATTTCCCACTCCATCCCGAACCGCTCTGCGACCGGTGTGAAGCCTTCTACAAGCTGTGGACGCTTGACGCCTTCTTCCGACAGGAAGGAGATCCGCATGAAGAATTTGCCGGTGTCGAGGTCATCGAACTGGGACGAGTCGATGATGTTGCAGCCTCTGTCAGCCAAGTAACCTGATATGGCTGCCACAACGCCGCGCGTGGAGTCGCAGGTTACTGTCAGGACATAGCTCATCATCGCGCGTGCTCTCCGCTACAGGTTGAGGTGTTTACATGAAGCAGGTGCCGAAGACCGCTTGTCTGCTTTTGTATGGATCGTCCAATGTTCCCGCCATAGTCGAAGCTCCGTTCGTCAGGATAGACCGCTTCTGGTGGCGGAGCCTTGGGTGAGGTCATCGGGCCAACTATTGATAGGTTTAAGACGACGTGGCCGTTCTTATCGCGCCGTCTGCCGTTGTTTGAGCGCCCAGCCCTGCGGCATGAACAGCCCCAACAAGTTCCTCCTGCGCCATTGGAACACGCGTGGTATCTCCAGTGTGTGCGCAAGGATGATCAGATATCTTCGAGCCCGCCATAGGGGTGCTCCCTCCCGCGGAAGTCGCTGACGAAGTAGCCGCCGTCTCGCTTGCGTGCTGCCCCTTGGGTCAGGACAGCCTTGCCGTGCCCCCCTGGAATGTCGAGGACATAGGTGGGCTGACACAGCCCGGAGATTCGCCCCCGCAAGGCCGACACGATGCGTTGCCCTTCACCAATTCCAAGTCGGAAGTGGCTGGTGCCGGGCGCCAGGTCTGGGTGATGGAGATAGTAGGGTTTGACGCGAATTTCGACGAAGGCCTTCATGAGCTGGGCAAGAATGTCCGGATCGTCGTTGACGCCCCGCAGCAAGACCGTCTGGCTCACCATGACGATGCCCGCATCGACCAGTCGCCTACAGGCCGACCGCGCATCTTCCGTGATCTCACGCGGGTGATTGGCATGCAATGCGAGGTAGACGCTCTGGCCGCCTACCTTCAGCGCCGCTACGAGTTCCTCGTTGACGGCCTGAGGATCGACGACGGGTACCCGGCTGTGTAACCGCACGATCTTCACATGCGCGATCTGCGCGAGTTCAAGCATGATCTGCGTGAGGCGGCGGGGAGAAAGGACAAGCGGATCACCCCCCGTGAGAATGACCTCCCATATGTTCGGGGTTTTTCGGATGTAGTCGAGCGCAGCCTCGAGCTCATCGGCAGAAAGCGTTCCATCGCCCTGAGGTCCTACCATCTCACGTCGAAAGCAGAACCGGCAGTAGACAGGGCAAACGTGGACCGCCTTCAGAAGAACCCGGTCCGGGTAGCGATGGACGATCCCTTTTACCGGCGTGTGTGCGGCATCGCCTATCGGATCCGGTCTCTCGTCTGCTGTTGTTACCAGTTCTAAGGCAGAGGGTAGAAACTGTCGCGCGATCGGGTCCTGCGGATCCGCACGGTCAATGAGCGCGGCCATTGTTGGCGTTACCCCGATGGCATACCGTTCGGCGACGGCGTGAGCTCCAGGTAGCTCCGCGCCGGATAGGAGGCCTTCCGCGGCCAGTTCGTCTGCGCTCTTGAGGGCGCGCTCCACAGCCATCACCTTGTCTCCGGAACTGGAGTCCAGATTACCTGTTCGATGCGCTGGGCGCCTGTCGCCAGCATCACCAGTCGGTCGAAGCCAAGTGCGGCGCCACTCGCCGCGGGCATGTTCTCCACGGCCTGCAGAAAATCCTCGTCGATCGGGTAGCTTTGCCCGTAGATTCGTTCCTTCTCGGCCATCTCGAGATCGAAGCGGCGGCGCTGCTCTTGCGCGTCCGTCAGTTCGCCGAAGGCGTTCGCGAGCTCTACGCCGCACGCATAGAGCTCGAACCTTTCTGCAACGCGGGGATCGTCGGGGGAGGGGCGAGCAAGTGCTGCTTCAGATATCGGGTATTCGTAGAGTATCGTTGCTCTTTCGGCGCCGAGTTTGGGCTCAACTTTTTCGACCAGCACCCGACTGTAAAGGTCGGACCACGTATCATCGTCAGCAAAGCGGATTCCCGCGCACTGTAGTGCTTGGGCCAATCCGTCGCGATCTGTCATGCCGTCTGCCGAAACAGTGGCGAGCAGGTTGATCCCCGCAAAACGATCGAATGCTTCCGCGACCGTGAGCCGTTCTGGCTTGGCTAAAGGATCCATTTCGATCCCCCGGTAGCAGAACCTCATGGCCCCACAGGTTTCTGCGGCGATCTTCAAAAGCTCTTCGCAGTCACTCATCAGGGTCGTGTAGTTTTCGTCGACGCGATACCATTCGAGCATCGAGAATTCGGGGTGGTGGAGCGGCCCGCGCTCGCGGTTGCGGAAGACGTGGGCGAAGGAGAAAATTCGAACCTCGCCTGCCGCCAGGAGCTTCTTGCAGGCAAACTCCGGGGACGTGTGCAGGTATAGTGGGCTCGGCTGACCGTCCGTCGTGAGCGCTTCCGTTACGAAGGCGTGAAGGTGTGTCTCGTTTCCAGGGGAGACTTGGAGGGCCGCAGGGTCAACCTCCACAAAGTCGAGCGCCGCGAAGCGATTGCGCACGGCTCCTTGAAGACGGTTGCGTGCCAGCAGGAGTGGCCGCCTGTCCGCGTGGACTTCAGGGTGCCACCAAGGGGAAGTCTTGGCTGTTGAACCGGCATTTGGCATGGAAGGTCCTGCTCAGCTTTCTGCAACCGCTTTTCCTCCGCGAGGCTTCCTATTTTACGTTTTTTACGCTAGGTGCGCCGGGAAAGCGTTCATTGGTCGCGCGGATCGGTATGCCGTTCCTCTACGACGCATCACCGGTGGAGACAAGCCGGTAGGTATAAGGGAAAATTCATGGTCAAGGTCATCGCCTCCTCCGTCCGGAAGGGCAACGTGCTTGAAGTCGAGGGAAAGCTGTACGTGGTTCTGACGGCGCAAAATTTCCATCCCGGCAAAGGTACGCCTGTCACCCAGGTAGACATGCGCCGCATCGTTGACGGTGTGAAGGTGTCGGAGCGCTGGCGCACGACGGAGCAGGTCGAGCGCGCCTTCGTTGAAGATGTCAACTTCCAGTACCTTTACGAAGATGGGGAAGGCTTCCACTACATGAACCCGGAGAATTATGACCAGGTCGTGGTCGACGCGGAGACCATGGGGGATCAGAAAGCTTACCTCCAGGAAGGCATGACATGCATCCTGTCCATTCATGAGGGGGTGCCCCTTGCCGTGCAATTGCCAAGGCATGTGACACTTGAAATCACCGAGACCGAACCAGTAGTCAAGGGGCAGACGGCGTCGTCGTCATACAAGCCGGCGATGCTTTCGAACGGGCTGCGCACCATGGTTCCGCCGCACATCAACGCGGGGACACGCGTCGTCATCGCGACCGAGGACAATTCCTACGTCGAGCGCGCCAAGGACTGATCCAGTCACCCATGAGAAAAGAGAAACCTCCGAAGCGCTGCTTCGGAGGTTATTTGCTCTGCGTCGATGCTACTTCGTCGGGATCGCAGCTACGGATGCAACCCGCGTAACGCCCTGACCGTAGCCATAGCCTCCTCCGATCGCAACATTGAGCGATACGAAGTCCTGGGCTGCCTGCTGAACTGCCTGTGCGAGGTTTGTCTGAGCGGTAGAAACCTGTCTCTGCGCGTCGAGAACATCGAGAAGCGAGGAGGCACCATCC
>DASYHX010000381.1:0-5114 GCA_035998065.1 Pseudorhizobium sp. | reverse complement strand
AACGGTTGGCGCCCGGGGTCTCCCGGGCGCCCCAGCTAGCAAGGGAGACATCCGAATGGACTGGAGTGCATACCTGCCGATGATCCTGCAAGGTGCTGGCGTCACCATGACGATCACGCTTGCCTCGATCGTGATCGGCGCGGCACTTGCGTTCTTCTTCGGCATCCTGCGCGTCGAAGGCGGGCCGATGCTATCGACGATAGCACTGTGTTACACGGAGGTGTTTCGCGGCACCTCCCTGCTCGTCCAGCTGTTCTGGTTCTATTATGCGCTGCCGCTGGTCGGCCTGAGCTTCGAGCCGATCACGACGGGGATCCTGGTTCTTGCTGCCCATGCCGGCGGCTACGGTGCAGAAATTGTCCGCGGTGCACTCTCCTCCGTCTCCACGCAGCAGCTGGAAGCCGCTCGAGCGTTGAACTTCAACCGTTTCCAGACACTGTTCCGGATCTCGCTCCCACAGGCGATCGTTGAGATGATGCCCGCCTTCGGCAATCTCGCGATCGAAACGCTGAAGCTCTCCTCGCTCGTCTCGCTGATCTCGATCGCCGATCTCACCTTCACGGCGCAGTCGATCCGCAACCTGACCCTGGACAGCGCCAGCATCTATTCTGTCACGCTGCTGTGCTATTTCGCGATGTCCCTCGTGCTGATGGTCGCCATCCGCATCATCGAACATGTCGTCAGGCGCGGCGATGTCTTTCCCCGTTCGGCCCATTCCTGAGGAAGTGTCATCATGATGTACGGCTACGAATGGGACACGACCACCTGGCTCACCTATACGATCTCGATCCTTCCGATCATCCTCATTGGTCTGACTGTGACCTTGAAGGCTGCGGCGGCGGGCTTCGCCATCGCATTGGTCCTTGGCCTCGTGTTCGCACTGCTACGCCGCAGCCAAGTGAAGCTCATTTCCTGGACGACCGCTTTCATCGTCGAGTTTCTTCGGGACACGCCGCTTCTGGTTCAACTGTTCTTTCTTTATTACGTGCTGCCGAACTTTGGCATCGTCATGCCGGCCTTCTTGACCGGCGCACTGGCGCTCGGCCTGCAGTATGCAGCTTATACGTCGGAAGTGTATCGCGGGGGCATCGAAGCCGTGCATCATGGCCAGTGGGAAGCAGCCACTGCGCTGAACCTCACTCGGTTGCAAACCTATCGCGACATCGTCATCCCCCAAGCCGTTCCGCGCATCGTACCGGCCATGGGTAATTACCTCGTGGCCATGATCAAGGAAACGCCGGTCCTTTCCGTTATCACCGTCATGGAAATGATGGGGCTCGCCAACATGATCGGGGAGCGGACCTTCGAGTACCTCGTGCCGCTGACACTTGTCGGCCTGATCTTCCTTTTCCTGACGCTGATCTGCTCCGCTGGACTTCACCGGCTGCAGAAGGCTCTTCCCAAAGCAGGGATCCCGTTACGATGAACGAAAAGACAGATACGCCTCTCATCGAATTTTCGGACGTGAGCAAACGTTTTGGTATCCTTACTGTGCTGGACCAGTTCAATTTCAGCGTGGCCAAGGGAGAGAAGGTCACATTGATCGGGCCGTCCGGATCGGGAAAATCAACCGTCCTGCGTATCTTGATGACACTTGAGCCGTTTCAGGAGGGAAGACTGACGCTTGATGGAATGTCCTACCATGAGCCGGGCGTTGGCGGGCGATTCCAGGCTTCCGAAAAGCATCTGCGCCAGATCCGCAATCACGTCGGGATGGTCTTTCAGAGCTTCAACCTCTTTCCGCACATGACTGTGCTTCGCAATGTTGTCGAAGCGCCGATTCGCGTTCTCGGCATGGCACGGGCGGAGGCCGAGGCGCGGGCGATCGAACTGCTGCAGATGGTAGGACTGGCGGACAAGAAGGACCACTACCCCGTGCAGCTATCGGGCGGACAGCAGCAGCGGGTAGCGATCGCCCGAGCCATGGCCATGCGGCCACGTGTCCTGCTGTTCGACGAGCCGACCTCCGCACTCGATCCACAGTTGGTCGGCGAGGTGCTTTCCGTCATACGCGACCTGGCGCACGAGCATGACCTGACCATGCTGCTCGTGACCCACGAGATGCGATTTGCGCGCGAAGTGTCGGACCGCGTATGTTTTTTCGACAAGGGACGCATTTGCGAGCAAGGGGCACCGGAGGCGATTCTTGGTGCGCCGAAGAATGAACGGACCCGCGAGTTCTTGTCGTCGATCCTGAGCTAGGCTCAGGCCGTTTCGGCGGTTCTGCTTATACGAACGGCCGCTGGAGTAGGAGTGTCGGCTAGACGCCGCCAGTGTCGTTCTCCGCCGCGGGGCCGTGGCTTCCGCTTCGGGGATCAATCAAGCTCCCGAAACACGCCTCGGGTGCTTGCGCAACAAGGGCGTGGCGCGGGAACGACGTTCCCGCTGCCACAAGACTGAAGAACTCCCGGTCACGGTGAGCCAGCGGCCAATTTGCGAAGCGAGGCCCAGCGGGGATCTCGTCGGAGACCCGGACCAACGCTTCAAATTCGTCTGCTCAAGCTGCGCGTGCCTCGGCAATCGCCTCCTTCAATCCCTTCTCATCCAGGACACCAGCGAACGTGGTACGCCCGATGACGAAGGAGGGCGTGCCGGCGAAATTGAAAGCCAGCGCCTGGTTGTAGTTCCGGTCAAGCAGACCGGAGATCTTGGCGCTGTGCTTGTTCACGGCGGCAGCGATCTCCTCCATGGTGAGGCCAGCACCCGTCAGCGCTTGTTCCACAATGTCTTCCGTCAGCTTTCCCGTCGTCTTCATCAGCGCTTCCATCGCTGGTTCGTATTTGCCCATCTGCGCGGCTCCAAGAACGGCCTGGGCGGCAAAGACCGAAGCACCGCCGAAGACCGGCCAGTCCTTGAGAACGAGGCGGACGTTGCTGTCCTCACGGACCACCTTCTCGACGGTCGGATGGATCTTCTTGCAATAGGGGCACTGATAGTCGAAGAACTCCACCACCGTGACGTCTCCCTTCGGATTTCCAAGCACCGGCGCGTCAGGATCATAGAAGACGGTCTTTTCGGTGACTTCCTGGCTGAAGGCCATTTTTGGCAGGATGGCGGCAAGAGCGGCAGTGCCAGCGGTGGCGGTGAGCAGGTTTCTGCGGGTAATCATCTCAGATTTCTCCTTTTCCTGATTCTTCGGAGCCGAGCACGACCACCTTCGATCCCTTCGGGACACGGCGGTGCAGGTCGATGATGTCGTGGTTCAGCAGTCTGATGCAGCCGGAGGAGACCGACTTGCCGATGCTCCAGGGTTCATTGGTGCCGTGGATACGGTAGAGCGTGTCCTTGCCGCCCTGGTAGAGGTACAGGGCACGCGCTCCCAGAGGGTTCTTGATGCCCCCCTCCAGGCCCGATGCCAAAGGGCCGTAGCGTTCCGGATCGCGCTTGATCATGTTCTGGGTAGGCACCCAGCCCGGCCACTGCGCCTTGCGAGAGATGTCAGCCTCGCCTTCGAACTCCATGCCGGCCTTGGCGACGCCGACGCCGTAGCGCATGGCCTTGCCGTTCTCCATGACGAGGTAGAGAAACCGGGAATAGGGATCGACCACGATCGTGCCCGCAGGATAGCCGGTCTTGTAGTCAACCACCTGCCGGACGTTCTTCGGATCCATCTTGGAGACGTCGACGCCCGGAATGATCTCGTCTCCGTCCTTGATCGGAGCGTACATGCTGGCCAGCGACGGGTCCGGTTTCGGTGCTTCGACCTTTGGTGGCTCCGGGGTCGTCTGGGCGCAGGCTGCAAGCCCCAATTTGAGAAGCAGCACCGTTAGCGGAAGCCGCAGCGCGATCGCTCGGGTAGATGTCATTCGGATATTCCTTCTTGAGATTTGAGTTCCTGGATCTTCTCCGCGAGAACCTCGCGGGAGATCTCACCCAGGTGGGAGCCGGCAAGCGTGCCATCGGCTGCGAGAAAGAGTGTCGCGGGCAGGCCGACGGCCGAATAGTGGCGGCTGAGCAGAAGCTGCGGATCGAGCACCGCCTGCGGCAGGCTGAGGTTCGCGCTCCGGAGGTAGTCATCGATCTTTGCCGAAGGCTCCCCCTGGTTTGCAAAGACGAAGTCGACATCGGCCGTGCTGGCAGCGAGTTCGGCCATCATCGGCAGTTCGCGGCGGCAAGGCGGGCACCACGTCGCCCACAGGTTCAGAACTGTTGGACGACCGCTGCCCCCGATGGTGGCCTCAGCACCGGAGAAGGAATGAAAGACGGAAGTGGTCGCCGGAACCTGGGTGCCGGAACGGGTCAATGCCAAGGTCGCCGCTGTGGCAACAATCCCCGCCACCACGCTTGCCATCGCCCACCCGGCGAGCTTTCGGCTCCTCAGGAACAGCACGACCAGCATCAGGGCCACGCCTGCGGCGCCTGCGCTCCAGGAGAAGCCACCCTGCCATACCGCCAGGATCCGCCAGGGCTCTGAGGCGAAGCTTTCAACATGCTGCAGAACATGCCCCAGGCGCGCCGCTGCCAGTCCGACCAGAGCCGTCCAAGACTACCAGCGGCCGAGCCTGTCATGAACCCTATGGGCAAGAACGGACGCAACGACGAGAAACACGACCATGCCCGCGATGGCAGCGAAGCGCTCCGTGTCGAACGCGAAGGGACCAAACGAGACCGCGTTCATCAAAGGGCGCTCCTGGCCGCTGATGCAGACATTGCAACGGTGCCAGGAGTGATCTCGCCCACCAGCCTGCTGCCGGCAGGCTCATTGTTGTTGCTATCGAGGAACAGCATGGTCGGCGGCCCGACAACCTGAAGGTCCTTCATCAGCGACTGGTTTTCCTTGTTGATCTTGCTGAGATCGACCGAGATCAGGCGCATGTCTTCCAGCGCGCCAGCCACAGTCGGATCCGGGAAGACGGATCGCTCGATCACCCGGCACGTGACGCACCAGTCCGCCGTGAAGTAGACAAGCGAGGGAGAGCCGGTGGCATCGGCCTCCAGGAGCGAGGACAGTTCCGCTGCCGAGGAAACGGCCTGGAACGAGTCCTTGTCGATCGCTTTCGTTGCTGTCGCGTCTCCGGAGCGTGCGGCAGCGATGGTCGCGAGAGGTTTTAGCGGATCGGTTGCGCCAGAGAGGCCGCCAATCCCCAGCATGATGCCGTAGAGGGCGGCCAGCA
>DASYHX010000373.1:0-4782 GCA_035998065.1 Pseudorhizobium sp. | reverse complement strand
CCACATCAACAATTGCCAGCCGATCGGCCTATCCCAGCGGGCAAGCTGGGCATAAGGCCACGAGGCCGGGGGAAGCACCCGGTAGACCCAGTTATTCGAGGGCGCATCGTGGACGCGACCGTTGAGCTTATCCGCGTTTGTCATACCCATGGTGGTAAGACACCCGCCACGCGTCGGCAAGACGGTAGATCCTGCAAACGGGGCGAGATCAGAAGGCGACGGGTTCCAGCGGTCGCCGAGTCGCGTCGAATTCCCTCAGTTTCGCCTCCCGCTGCTCGATGTAATCCCTGTTTTCAGGCACCGTCATCCGCTTCTTGGTGATCTGAATCTGAAAGATGAAGAAGTTTTCGTGGGTGAACGCCATTTCTGAACCCGCCAGGTAAAACTCCCACATCCGTACGAAGCGTTCGTCATAGATGGATGCTGCCTCTTCCCTTCTTGCAAGAAAGCGCTCGCGCCAATGGCGAAGCGTGTGGGCGTAGTGCATCGGCAAGATTTCGATATCGGAGACAAGCAGGCCAGTCTTTTCGATCGCCGGCAGGACTTCCGCGAGCGACGGGATGTAGCCTCCCGGGAAGATGTATTTTTCGATGAAGGGGCTGTTGTATCGGGCCGGGGCGGGCTGGCCGATGGAATGCAGCACCATGACGCCGTCGTCATCCAGCACGTCATGGGCTTTGCCAAAGTAGCGCCCGAAGTTCAGGCGACCGACATGCTCGAACATGCCGACGGAAACGATCCGGTCATACTTCATCGTGGCCGGTAGATAATAATAGTCTTGAAGCTCGAAGCGCACCCGGTCTTCAAGCCCCCGTTTGGCAGCCCGATGTCTCGACACACGCAACTGCTCCTGGCTAAGGGTAATCCCCGTGACGTCGAGGCCACAAGCTTCGGCCAGATACATCGCCATGCCGCCCCAGCCCGAGCCGATCTCCAGCACCCTTTGGCCGGGATCAGCGAGGAGTTTGGCTGCGATATAGCGCTTCTTGGCAACCTGCGCCTCATAGAGGTTGATGCCAGGCGGATTGAAGTAGCCGCAGGAATACTGCCAGTCCTCGTCGAGGAAGAGGTTGAAGAGCTTTGCGCTCAAGTCGTAATGGTGGGCGACGTTTTGCTGGTTTCGGTTGATCGGAACCCCGTGCCGGACACGCGACTGCGCGACACGGAGAACACCACGCCAGATCATCCCCGGCGTCAGTGCCTCGCTCAAGGTATTGTCCTTTACGATCGCGAGCAGTTCGTAAATGTCGCCTTCCTCAATCAGAAGGCGGCCATCCATATAAACTTCGGCGAGCTTGAGTTGCGGATCAGCGGCAACCTCCTCCTCGGCTTCCACATCGGTGAAGCGGATGGCGACGGTCCGCCCGCCTCCATTGCCGAACACCTGTGAGCCGGTGGGGCCGCCGACGGTCAGTGTTCCCTTCTTGATGATCTTACCCAGAAGCCGACGCAGGGATGAGGTCATGAGACTACCTCCGGACGAAGTCTATCTTGCAGATTAAAAAGGAATAATTGCTTTCTCTGGAGTTATACGCACCCTCAGGCTCGAAACATTGCACAGAAATGGAAGCCGTCCAACAGGCCAGATGGCTTCCGCAGGCGCAACGGCGTAAGTTGCTATCGGCGCTTCAAGGCCTCTGCCAAAGCGGCACCGAAAGCGCCTTGGGAGTCGGCGCCTTTCGGCTCCGCCTTCATTTGACGCGGCTTCGGCGGCGCACCTCGATCCTCGCCGCGTGGAGCCGGAGGTGCCTCCCCGCCGTCCTTGCGCATCGTCAGTCCAATCCGCTTGCGCTTCACATCAACCTCGACGACTCGCACCTTCACCACGTCGCCCGCCTTCACCACCTCATGCGGATCCCTGACGAAGCGGTCGGCCAGTTGGGATACGTGAACGAGGCCATCCTGGTGGACGCCGATATCCACGAATGCTCCAAAAGCCGCAACGTTGGTGACGGTGCCTTCCAGCAACATGCCTGGCTTGAGATCCGTGATCTCGTCGATGCCTTCCGCAAAAGTTGCGGTCTTGAAGCTCGGCCGAGGGTCGCGGCCGGGCTTCTCCAGCTCGGCGAGAATGTCCTTCACCGTCGGCAGACCGAACTGCTCGTCGATGAACTGGCGCGGGTCGAGCTTCTTCAGCGTCGTGCTGTCGCCCATCAACGTGCGCAGGTCGCGTCCGCAGGCAGCGACGATCTTCTTCGCGACACCGTAGGCTTCCGGGTGGACGGCCGAGGCATCCAGCGGCTCCTTGCCATTGGGGATGCGCAGGAAGCCGGCCGCCTGCTCAAAGGTGCGATTGCCGAGACGCGCAACCTTCAGGAGCTCCTTGCGGGTCACGAATGGGCCATTCTGATCCCGATGCAGGACAATGGCATCGGCAATCAAACGGCTGAGGCCGGAAACGCGCGAAAGAAGGGGCGCGGAGGCCGTGTTTAGGTCTACGCCCACAGCATTCACCGCATCTTCCACCACGGCATCGAGCGATCGGGAGAGTTTGCCTTGGTCGACGTCATGCTGGTATTGGCCAACACCAATCGACTTCGGCTCAATCTTTACAAGTTCAGCAAGCGGATCCTGCAGGCGACGGGCGATGGAAACGGCGCCGCGGAGCGAAACGTCGAGATTGGGGAACTCCGTGGCAGCCGTCTGAGACGCGGAATATACAGATGCGCCAGCCTCGGACACGATGACCTTGGTCGGCTTCGGCGCCGGCAGGTTCGACAGCATGTCCGCCACCAGCTTTTCCGTTTCACGACTTCCGGTGCCGTTGCCGATGGCGATCAGCTCGATTTGGTGCTTACGGACGAGACGTGCAAGCTCCGCCTGGGTGCCGCGGACGTCGTTCCTCGGCGGGAAAGGATAGACCGTCGTCGTCTCTAGAAGCTTCCCTGTGCCGTCGACCACGGCGACCTTGACGCCGGTACGGATACCCGGATCCAGGCCCATCGTCGGACGCGAGCCAGCAGGCGCAGCCAATAGCAGGTCCTTCAGGTTGCGGGCAAAGACATGGATCGCCTCCTCCTCGGCGCGCTCGCGCAGTTCCCGCATCAAGTCGAGCGACAGCGAGGTGTTAAGCTTCACCCGCCAGGTCCAGCCGGCGACCTCCATCAGCCAGCGATCGGCGAGGCCCTTGTCGCCGATCTCGAAGGCAGCGGCAATGATCCGTTGTGCCGGTTTCACAGGCGACGGATCGTCCTGGTCAACCTCGATCGAGAGTGTCAGAACTTCCTCGTTCCAGCCGCGCAGCATGGCGAGAGCCCGATGCCCCGGCGCCGTTGCCCAGCGCTCGGAGTGATCGAAGTAATCCGCGAATTTGGCCCCTGCCTCCTGCTTGCCCTCGACGACCTTCGCCTTGAGCACTGACACGTTGCGCATATGCTGGCGCAGACGGCCGAGCAGGTCGGCGTTTTCCGAAATCGTTTCCGCGACGATGTCCCTGGCGCCTTCCAGCGCCATCTTCACATCCGTAACCTCGCCCACGAGGTAAGCTTCCGCGAGACTAGCCGGATCAGCCGACCGATCAGCCAAGATAGCCTCTGCCAGCGGCCCAAGCCCCCGCTCGCGGGCAATCTCGGCGCGGGTGCGCCGCTTGGGCTTGTAGGGCAGGTATAGATCTTCCAGTTCCGCCTTGGTGGTGGCACCTGCGAGCTTGCCCGCAAGTTCGTCGGTCATCTTGCCCTGCGAATTGATGGAGTCGACGATCGACGCCCGCCGGGTCTCCAGCTCGCGCAGGTAGACGAGACGCTCGGAGAGCGTGCGGAGTTGCGTATCGTCCAAGCCGCCCGTCACTTCCTTGCGGTAGCGTGCGATGAAGGGAACGGTGGCGCCCTCGTCGATCAGTCCGATGGCAGCGGCCGCCTGGTCGGGGCGGGCGTTGATCTCCGCGGAAATCACGGCGGCAAGGGAGCGTATATCGGCGGCCATGGCAGTCTCTCTCGTTCGGGAGGCGCGACCATAGTCAAACTTTGCGGCAAGGCAACGTGGAAGACGGCGATTCCACAGGATGCACGCTTGACCTTCGCGCCCCCTCCCCTTAACCGCCGCATAGGCAAGTAGAGAGGGCAAGACATGAAGGTTCTGCTGATCGGATCCGGCGGACGGGAGCACGCGCTGGCCTGGAAGCTTGGGCAATCGCCGAAGCTGACGAAGCTTTACGCCGCACCGGGCAACCCCGGCATTGCCGAGCATGCGGAGCTTCTATCCTTGAATGTCGACGACCATGTGACTATCGTGACGTTCTGCCGTGAAGCCGCCATTGATCTCGTCGTCGTTGGACCGGAAGCGCCGCTGGTGGCGGGGCTGGCTGATCGGCTGCGGGAGGCAGGCATCCCGACCTTCGGGCCATCTGCCGCCGCAGCCCAGCTGGAAGGCTCGAAGGGCTTCACGAAAGATTTCTGCGCCCGCTTCAGCATCCCGACCGGCGCCTACCGCCGTTTCACCAATGCCGACGAAGCGAAGGCGTACATCATCGAGCAGGGAGCGCCGATCGTCATCAAAGCCGACGGACTTGCAGCAGGCAAGGGCGTGACTGTCGCCATGGCGCTGGACGAGGCACTCGCCGCAGTCGATGACTGCTTTTCCGGCACATTCGGCTCAGCGGGAGCGGAGGTCGTCGTTGAAGCTTTTCTCGATGGCGAGGAAGCCAGTTTCTTCTGCTTCTCGGATGGCAAGACGGCGATGGCGCTGGCGACCGCCCAGGATCACAAGCGCGTCGGGGACGGCGACACCGGTCCGAATACCGGCGGGATGGGCGCCTATTCTCCTGCCCCCGTCATGACGGCGGTC
>DASYHX010000369.1:0-8967 GCA_035998065.1 Pseudorhizobium sp. | reverse complement strand
GTTGAATGGTTCTCGGCCAGCCTCGGCGAGGCTCGACGCGCCGAACCGGTTGCAGCCCTTGCCGTCAACAAGAGAACAGCAGCCGAAATGAGCATTGGGGTCTGACAGAATGGATGCACGCAGCGGTCGGGGAGAAAGCCTAAAACAAGAGATCGAAAGGCTGGGTCCCTGGTTTCAGAACATGCGGATCGGCGGTGTGGAAACCGCGCCGGAGCATTTCCTCGGAGATTATCCGAACTTCAAGTGGGAAGGCTTCAAGCACATCGTTCCTGACGACCTTGGCGGGCGAAGCGTGCTTGATATCGGTTGCAATGCCGGCTTCTACACAATGGAAATGAAGCGCCGTAATGCGGGGCGAGTGGTCGGGATCGACTCCGACCCCCGCTATCTCGCTCAGGCGCGGTTTGCCGCCAAACATGAAGGCTTGGATATCGAATACCGCCAGATGTCCGTATTTGAGGTGCCGCAGTTGAAGGAGCGCTTCGATCTCGTGATCTTCATGGGCGTGCTCTATCACCTGCGCCACCCGCTCCTCGCGCTCGACCTGCTCTACGAGCACGTGGTGGACGACATGATTCTCTTTCAGTGCCTGCAACGAGGCGACGAGCGGATCCCAAATCTCCAGGAAAACTACGACTTTTCCGAATGGTCACTTTTCGATCGACCTGATTATCCCAAGCTGTTCTTCGTGGAAGAGCGCTACGCCAGTGATCCGACCAACTGGTTCCTCCCCAACAAGGCTGCCATGGAGGCAATGCTTCGCAGTGCAGGCTTTGTCATCAGGGAAAACCCGGAGCGAGAAGTTTATCTACTCGGGCGCGGGGAGCGACACTACGCCGTCGAACCTCCAAGCTTCGTCAAAGGCGGGTGAGGCCTTCTCCACTGTCGTCCGCCGTCAGGCGCTGTCAGGCAAAAAGCATAAAGAGCAGACTGCTGTGCGACGAGGGTGACTGAAGCAGATCTTAGATATCTACAACAAGCGGCGCGAGACGCCCTAAGGCTGTCACTGCTGTTACCGCACCATGGCCGCTAGGTGTTGCTCCTGACGGATTCCGTGGTTGAACAACGTGATGAGAAGAGCGGCTGCTTCCCGCGCCTCGCAGCTCTCTTTCGGAAAGCTATGCGTACTGCAGGTGCCGTCGAGGACGCGCTGTAACATGGCAAGATCCAAGGGTTCGATCGGTTTGGTAGAGTGAACTTTGTCAGACATCTCAGGGAAGATAGGTGGTTCGACCTGAATCCAGCATGAACCATGTTACTCAAAGCGGTGTTTGAACTCTTTACCGCACATGTGTCACGGCATCAGTGAAGCGGGTTTGCAATGGCTGGCACTCAAGCGCATGATCAAAGGGGAGGCGACTCCGGCAGTGGGTTGCCGTCGAGGAGCAGACGCTTGCGAGGAGAAAGCAATGTCGACAACCGTAAAACAGCTTCTGGAGGTGAAGGGCAGGGACGTGGTGGTGGCTACGTCTAATCAGACCTTGTTGCAAGTTGCTGGTATCTTGCGCGACAAGGCAATCGGCGGCGTCGTCATTACGGGTGGGCAGGACCGCATAGCCGGCATCTTCACCGAGCGTGACCTGGTGCGTGCCGTCGCCGAAAACGGCGCTGCCGCTCTGCAGCAGCCGGTTTCTTCAGTGATGACGGTCGACGTGCAAAAGTGTGGGGAAGAAACCTCCATCAATCAGCTTATGGAGATGATGAGCGCCGGGCGCTTCCGCCACGTTCCAGTTGAGAAAAACGGTCAACTCATCGGTATCGTTTCGATCGGCGACGTCGTGAAGTGGCGCATTCGTGAGATCGAACTCGAGGCGGAGCAAATCAAGGCTTACATCTCCAGCTGATCGCGGGGGCGCGAGGACGAGTTATCGTGCAAAGGCTTGCTGCATCCGCTGTAGCGACGCGATCTGGTTCATTGTTTCCTGGTAGCCGCGGTCGATTGCCTCGCCCGCACGATGGAATTCGGACAGCCCGATATCACTCAGCCTGGGATGCAGGGCAAGGTCCGGCGGATCTCCCGCCAGACGCGCGCGCGAAATTCGCTCTTGGATGATGTTGAAAGCCTGCACCATGACTCCGGGCAGCCCGAGGTGTTGCTGATCAGGCGGCTGCTTGCGTTGACCCTCCTCAAGGGGTTTGGTGCCGGCGCTGTGCTTGACGACTGCCGAGCGGCCAAAAATGTCGTAGTTCAGGTTTACGGCCACCACAAGCGGCTGCTCGTAGGCACGGCAAACCGAACTCGGAACCGGATTGACAAGAGCTCCATCGACTAACGTACGGTTGTTGCAGGTGACGGGTTCGAAGATCCCCGGAAGGGCGTAGGACGCGCGAAGTGCAGTGATAAGGGAGCCGTTAGCGATCCAGACTTCATGGCCAGTGTGAAGTTCCGTTGCGACGGCTACGAAAGGCCGGTCGAGCTCTTCGATCAGAACGCCCTCCAGGTGTTCCTGCATTCTCTTGGTCAACCGCATGCCGCCGAGCAGTCCGCTGCCGCCGATGGTAAGATCAAGAAGCCCCGCCAGCCGGCGCATCGTAATGGACCGCGCGAAGCTCTCGAGCTCATCCAGCTTTCCAGCCAAGTAACATCCGCCCACCAGAGCTCCGATCGAGGTGCCGGCGACCATGCCGACTTCGATGCCAGCCTCGTCCAGCGCAC
This sequence comes from Pseudorhizobium sp., assembly GCA_035998065.1. Taxonomy (GTDB): domain Bacteria; phylum Pseudomonadota; class Alphaproteobacteria; order Rhizobiales; family Rhizobiaceae; genus Neorhizobium. The sequence goes on along the minus strand of DASYHX010000369.1, from coordinate 6,311 downwards.
GCAAGACACCAATGTGCGCCCAACCGCGCGCTGCTCCACCGCCAAGGGCCAGAGCGAGTTTGGCCTTTTTGGGAACGTCAATGACTGTCGGCAGTTCGGGCGTCTTGGAAACGTCAGCCGGTGCAGCATCGCTGGCAGGCGCTCCTCGGTTCCAGTTCCAGTTCAGCATCGACACCCTCCAAGCTGAACGCCATCGTGAAATTCATTAAAACACGGATTGGTTTCGAAAAAGTATAGCCACGTTCGCCTTGTCGGAAAACGGCACAGTCAGCACTTGGTTCCTGCCGATCCGTAGACCTCCCCGGGATCAAAATGGCGCTCGTCGTCGGTGACGGACAGCTCTGCCGTTCCGTCGCGGAGGGTGACGGTGCGATAAAAGCACGAGCGTCGTCCGGTGTGGCAGGTGGCATCGTGACCTGCAACGGAAACTTTCAGCCAGACGGCGTCCTGGTCGCAGTCCGTCCGCATCTCGTGCACGGTCTGCAGGTTGCCGGACGATTCACCCTTCTTCCAGATCTTCTGGCGTGAACGGCTGTAATAATGCGCGACGCCAGTCTCGACCGTCAGCGCCAGAGCCTCTGTGTTCATGTGCGCGACCATCAGGAGCGCGCCGTCGGCGACGTCGGTGACGACAGCGGTGACGAGGCCATCTGCGCCAAACCGAGGCGAAAACGGACCTGCGCCTTCAACGTCGCTTTTATCCTTAGACGGGGCGGGAAAGCGGAGTGACATCGGCGATGACTACCGGTTGCGCACGAGGCTCAGGAATCGGGCCTGTTCCGTCGCGCTTGTTTCGAATTCCCCGGTAAATGTCGTTGTGAGCGTGGTCGAACCCTGCTTCTGCACCCCGCGCATGGCCATGCACATGTGCTCCGCCTCGATCATGACGGCAACACCGCGAGGCTTCAGCGTCTTTTCGATGGCGTGCGCGATCTGCGCCGTCATGTTCTCCTGAGTCTGGAGCCGGCGACCAAAGATATCGATGACGCGCGCGATCTTCGAGAGGCCGAGCACGCGGGCATTCGGTAGATAGGCGACATGGGCCTTGCCGCTGATCGGCAGCATATGGTGTTCGCAGTGAGAATAGAATGGGATGTCGCGTACAAGAACCGGGTCCCTGTAACCTGAAACCTCTTCAAAGGTCCGGCCAAGGACGTCTTCCGGCGACAGCTCATAGCCGTTGAACAGTTCCCGATAGGCGGTGGCGACGCGTTTTGGCGTATCTAGCAGGCCTTCGCGCTGTGGATCCTCGCCAGCCCAGCGCAAAAGCACGCGCACGGCCTCTTCGGCCTGCTCGCGGGTGGGGCGGGTTTCGGACTGGCCGGGGAAGGTCTTCACGATTGCATCCATTGCTGTCTCCCGGGACGACGCAGTCGCACCCAAATGTTTTACCGGAGGGTCAATGCGGTAAAGCTGTTGCAATGTGGCGCTATGACCCGTCGCCGCTGCTTTGACAAGATATTTAAGCTCATTTCGACGTCGCGCCGGGAAAGCCGGCGCTTCTTGATCGTATTGATCTCAGCCTACATATAGTGCGTGAAGGTACGGTTTTACACCGTTCCGAGGTGAACGCAGCGTCTGCCCCAGCGCATAACCCGACCGGATGAAGTGATGGATGACATCTACAACAGTAAGATCCTCGAATTTGCCGGGAATATAGGGCGTGCAGGCTCGTTGCCGGATGCAGATGCGACGTCGGAAAAGCACTCCAAGCTCTGTGGGTCGAGGGTTCGAGTCTATCTTAAGGTGAATCAGGGGGTGGTGACCGATTTCGCCCACGACGTCCGTGCCTGCGCCCTCGGCCAGGCCTCCTCCTCCGTGATGGCCCGCAGCATCGTAGGAGCAAGTGCGACAGAGATCCGAAAGGCTCGTAAGGACATGCTGGAGATGCTAAACGCTGGCGGCGAAGGACCGAGCGGCCGTTTCGAGGACATGCGCTACCTGATGCCGGTGAAAGACTACAAGGCACGCCATGCTTCAACCATGCTGACCTTCGATGCGGTGATGGATTGTCTTGATCAGATCGAGGCAAGGCAGACTGCGGTTTCGGCGTGACATGTGTTCCGGGCCCGACTGCGATCACCCGCCAAAGACTTCAATGTCACGGAACTGGAGCGGTCCTTTCCGTAAGACCCCGGGGCGCCTCTTTGGTGTTGGTTTCATCCGTCTCTACCAGCTGACGCTTTCCGGCTTCATTGGAAACTCGTGCCGCCATATCCCAAGTTGTTCAGAATATGGCTATGAAGCGATCGCCCGCCATGGCCTTTGGGCCGGTGGCTGGATGACGCTGTTTCGTATTGGGCGGTGCGGCCCTGGTGGCAGTTCCGGCCTCGACCCGGCGCCGGAGCGACTCGCAGCGCAACAGCGCTGGTTCCTACCCTGGCGCTATTGGGGGAGCCGCTAAGGCCCGGGAGCTGGCCCCCGTCGCGGCCTTTACTCCACCTTGAAAAGCCAGTATCTGGCTGGCCGTCCGGCCGCTGCCGACATTCGACAAACCACCCGCATTCGTTGGCGGGACTGGATCAGGAGTATACGACATGTCCGTTTCCCTTACATTCCCCGATGGTTCCGTACGTACTTTCGACCAAGGCACGACAGGCCTCGCCGTCGCTGAGTCGATTTCAAAGTCGCTCGCCAAGAAGGCTGTCGCCATTGCGCTTGATGGTGAACTGCGCGATCTCTCCGACCCTGTCGTTGACGGCCGGATCGAGATCGTTACCCGCACAGATCCCCGCGCGCTCGAGTTGATCCGGCACGACGCAGCGCACGTCATGGCTGAGGCGGTACAAGAACTCTGGCCGGGGACGCAAGTCACTATCGGTCCCGTGATCGAGAACGGCTTCTACTACGATTTCAAGCGCGTCCACCCGGATAGCCGCGAAGATTGGCCCTTCACGCCGGACGATCTGCCGAAGATCGAAAAGAAGATGAAGGAGATCATCCAGAAGAATGCGGCCTTCACCAAGGAAGTCTGGACGCGCGACAAGGCGCGAGACGTCTTCGCTGACAAGGGGGAGGCCTACAAGGTCGAGCTGGTCGACATGATCCCTGAGGGCCAGGATCTGAAAATCTACCGCCAGGGCGATTGGTTCGATCTTTGCCGCGGTCCGCATATGGCCTCCACGGGGCAGGTTGGCACTGCTTTCAAGCTTATGAAGGTGGCCGGCGCCTACTGGCGGGGTGACGCGACCAAGCCGATGCTGACGCGGATCTACGGCACCGCCTGGGCCACGCAGGAAGAGCTCGACGCTTACCTCCACATCCTGGAGGAGGCTGAAAAGCGTGATCACCGCAAGCTCGGTCGCGAGATGGACCTCTTCCACTTTCAGGAGGAAGGTCCCGGAGTCGTCTTCTGGCACGGCAAGGGCTGGCGGATGTTCCAGACGCTGACGGCCTACATGCGCCGCCGTCTGGCGGGCGTCTATGAAGAGGTCAACGCACCGCAAATTCTAGACAAGTCGCTATGGGAAACCTCCGGTCACTGGGGTTGGTACCAGGAGAACATGTTCGCAGTGAAATCTGCGCACGCTTTCACCCATCCAGATGATGAGGAAGCTGATCAGCGGATTTTCGCATTGAAGCCGATGAACTGCCCAGGACACGTCCAGATCTTCAAGCACGGACTGAAGTCTTACCGCGATCTGCCGATTCGCCTTGCAGAATTTGGCAACGTGCATCGCTACGAACCGTCGGGCGCCTTGCACGGGTTAATGCGCGTGCGCGGCTTCACGCAGGACGACGCCCACGTCTTCTGTACCGACGAACAGCTTGCGGCGGAATGCCTTCGGATCAACGATCTGATTCTCTCGGTCTACGAGGATTTCGGTTTCAAGGAGGTCGTAGTCAAGCTCTCGACCCGGCCCGAGAAGCGCGTCGGGTCTGACGAGCTTTGGGACCGTGCCGAGAAAATCATGATGGACGTCTTGAAGACGATCGAGACGCAGTCGGAAGGCCGGATCAAAACCGACATTTTGCCGGGTGAGGGGGCGTTTTACGGGCCGAAGTTCGAGTATACTTTGAAGGACGCCATCGGTCGGGAGTGGCAGTGCGGAACGACCCAGGTGGACTTCAACCTGCCGGAACGCTTCGGTGCCTTCTACATCGACCAGAACTCAGAGAAGAAGCAGCCGGTGATGATCCACCGCGCGATCTGCGGCTCGATGGAACGCTTCCTTGGCATTCTCATCGAGAACTTCGCCGGCCATATGCCGCTTTGGTTCGCGCCGCAGCAGGTGGTGGTTGCCACGATTACCTCGGATGCGGACGACTACGGTCGCGAAGTGGCCGAGGCGTTGCGGGACGCCGGGCTGCATGTGGCAACAGACTTCCGCAATGAGAAGATCAACTACAAGGTCCGCGAGCATTCGCTGACCAAGGTGCCGGTGATCATCGTCTGCGGCAAGAAGGAAGCCGAGGAGCGCTCGGTCAACATCCGCCGGCTCGGTTCGCAGGCGCAGACCTCCATGTCGCTGGATGAAGCGGTTTCAAGCTTGAGACGAGAAGGCACGCCGCCGGATCTGCTGCGCAAGGCAGCGACACGATAATCTGACCGAAAAAAGCAACGCCCGCTCAAGCAGCGGGCGGCATTGCCCTAAAAAGGATTGGTGCAGAAGTGTCGTTCAGTCCCGCAGCGCGGCGTCTGAAAACAAATCCATGTTCGCCGGCTGATCCTTCATCATAACCTCGACATCCGTGTTCTCTGCCGCCTGTACCGAGAATGCGCGCTGGTAGATCTTGTCCTTGTTGCGCGCGACGGCGAGATAGTCACCCTCGGCAAGCACCATAGTGGAGAAGGCGCTGACGCTTTCATTGACGATGTCACCTGCCGCGGTCAGCACTGACCAAGCGGTGTCGGCGATCGCTTCGCCACCTGGTTGCGAAACAAGCTTCAGCGTGATTTGTGCTGCGCGGTGTTGCAGTGTCGCCTCGACAAGCTTGCCAGCTTCAACCTGAATGTCGGCCCGGACAACGGCATTGACGTCGCCATACTCCGAAACAACGTGGTAGGTCCCGGCGCTAAGTCGGACGATCGTATGCGGCCGCACATCGGCCATCACCAAACCCCGCTCACCGTCCTGGCGCACCTCTGAAGAGTAGATAGAAAAGGTCAGTTGGTCTGCGGGAATAGACGCCGCGGAGCCAGACGTAGCATCCAAGACGACTCCGCCTGCATCAAGCACGAGCACCTGCTGTTCGACTTCCCCCTCTGACGGAACTGTCAACTTCTTGGTCACGCCCGCACGGCCGAAGGCGACGTTGACGAAGTAGTCGCCCGGTACCAGCTGAAACGACGCGCCGCCGCCTTCGGAACTCGCCACAAGGGGAAGTTTCCCGTCGATACTGGAGATCGGGCTGAAAACGCGCCAGGCAAGTCCTTCCTCTACCGTCCGCTCATCGGTGGCTGTCAGCTTTGCCTGCAGCTTCACATCTTTCGCGGTGACAGCGCCTCCGCCGGAAGGCGGTGCGGAAAAGGCATTAAGCTTCGGCATTTTCGCCGTACTGTCGAGTTGCTTGAAACTCTTGAACGCGTCGCTTTGAGCCTCAACGCTATGCGCGGGCCCAAACACCAGAGCTGCCACAACGGCCGTTCGCAACGCGATGGATATGCCTGTCATCTCTGGAGAACCGGTTGACTCTTTCATTTCGAACCCTCACTTGAAAACCAAACCCGAGGCAAATTCAAGGCTTTCCCCCTCCATCTCCCGAGAAGGACGACTCAAGTATGCAAAACGACATGAAACTGGTTGAGTACCTGCGTGAGCGGCACTCGACGCCGGTCGCACAGATTGGCGAGCCAGGGCCTAATGCGGAGGAACTGAAATCGATTCTCAGTTTTGCAGTGCGCGTTCCCGATCATGGCAAGCTGTCGCCCTGGCGCTTCATCGTATTCAACGGTGATGTGCGGCGGGAGCTGGGAGGGGTTTTTCTGCAGATTGCGGAAAAGGAGTCGCCAGATATGACGAGCTCCGCGCGGGACGCGGAGTTGTCGCGTTTCCTGAGGGCGCCTGTCGTCGTCGCGGTGATCAGTACCGCTGCGCCCCATGTGAAGATTCCTGAATGGGAGCAGGTGCTGTCGGCCGGGGCTGTTTGCCTCAATCTGCTGATGGCGGCGAATGCCCACGGCTATGCCGCAAACTGGCGAACAGAATGGATCGCGTACGACAACGAGGCACTTGCCGCACTCGGCGTGAAGCCGCAAGAGAAAGTGGCGGGCTTCATCCATATCGGGTCTAGCGATTTTCCGGTTCCAGATCGGCCACGCCCCGAGCTTACCCAGATCGTCACCTTCGCCGGCGAGGCCAAAGGCTGAT
>DASYHX010000368.1:0-2360 GCA_035998065.1 Pseudorhizobium sp. | reverse complement strand
GAAGTGCTGATCCAGCCGGTCGAGCGGACGCTCACCGACGAAGATTTCGAGGCGCTGAAAGCCAAGATCGTCGGCAATGTCGAGAAGACCACCGGTGGCACGCTGCGGGCCTAGCCGGCGCGCTGGTATCGCCATTCCTGGGTTCTGCCACCGTAGCCATAAGCCGCGGCTCGCACATCCTGGACATAGATGTAGCTCTCCTCGTGCAGGTTGCCGAGGAGAGTCTCGAAGCCCTCGAAGGCCGCCTTGATGTAGGCTTCCTTTTCGCTTTTCGTATTTGTTTCGTCCGTGATTTTGATATCGAAGTAGATGCTCGATTTCCCCTGTTCGGCGAGGCTCCGCCCACCCGCGTACCAGTCACGAGGATTGACGTAGTCGATGGCGATAGCTGTCACCGCTGGATCCTTGCCCAGAATCCGCTGTGTCAAACCCTCCAGTAGGGATGTGATCGCCCTGGTCAACGCGTCCGAGCGCTCGCCACTTACCTTCACGTTCAGAATTGGCATGATGTCACCTCAGTTGGTTAGCTATGCAACTAAATATGTTGAAACTCACGGCAGATGAATGCTGATTGACCTCGCTTGCCGAACAAAGTCCGCAAACGCATCTGTGCCAAGCTCCCCTTTCAGATGCTCGCTCACCCGCGCGCTTGCCGTGTCGAGAGAAAACTTCAGGTTCGCCGCTTCCGGCGTAGGATGGATCTCCCATTCGCGACCGTCATTTCTGCCGGGCCGGCGCTCCAGAAGATGCCGCGCGACGAGCCCGTCCACTGCACGTGTTGCGGTTGCCCTGGCAATCTTGAGCGTCTCCGCCAGTTCGCTATGCAATATGCCGGGCTTCCTGAGGACCGCCCGCAAGGTGAAAGCCTGCGACGGCGTGAGCTCGAATGGCTTGAAAGCATCCGCCCAGACCCGTTCCAGCTGGCGCGCCAAGGCAGTCGTATTGAAGTAGAGGCACTCGTCGAACATGAGAGATCTTAGTAGATTTAGTTGCATATGCAACAAGTTCTTCGTGATGACCGAATGGCGGCAGATTGGGTGGCAGGATCATGGACACCATTGTAGATCTTGGGCGGCAACTGAGGATCTCACATGCGCAAGCCGAATTCGATGAAGGGACTGGAGGATCTTGGACGCGTGAGGTTGTCAAAGAACTTCTTCTTCCGTGACTTCCTGTTTTCCGAGATAGCGGCCGCGTACGGGATTTCGAACGTGCCGGATGATCCAGAGCTGGCGATCGTGGCGGGGCGGCGGCTTTGCGAGGAACTGCTGGAGCCGATGCAGGCAACCTTCGGGAGGCTTCACCTACGCTCCGGATACCGCTCGGCAGCGGTCAACGCATTCGGCAACCGCCGTGGTCTCAACTGCTCGACCAATGCGGCCTCGGCGGCCGACCATATCTGGGACATGCGAGACGCTGACGGATGCATGGGCGCGACCGCCTGCATCGTTGTGCCTTGGCTGATCGACCACTGCCATGAGGAGGGTGATTGGCAAAAGATGGCCTGGTGGATCCACGACCACCTGCCTTACGCCTCGCTTTGTTTCTTCCCCAAGCTCTGGGCCTTCAACATCCAATGGCACGAGCGACCGGTGCGGCGGATCACCAGTTACGCCCCGCCTCGTGGTTTGCTGACGAAGCCGGGAATGGCAAACCACGCGGGTGACCATTCGCTGCACTACCAGGCATTTCCGCCGCCGGCAGCCGTCGAACGCTAGAGCTTCAGCTTCTCCTTCAGCGAATCGATCCGCTTGGAAGCATCCGCCTTTGATAGATTTTCGGCGAAAGCATCGGGCTCGTGTGCCTGCTCGGAAAGCGTCTTCAGATAGGACGCCTGGGCGCCGGTCATCGGCTCATCGCCCGTGACCCAGTCGTCCGGATCTTTCTCCGTGTTCGATTGCGGCTCTGCATCGAGCTTCGGGTTATGCTGATCAGCCATCTCGACCTCTTCTAGCTTGTAATGTTCACTAAACGTTCCGACATGAAAACCGTTCCGCCTGGTGAGGGCGGAACGGCCAAGGACTGTCATGCGGAGCCGCGTTGCGGCTTCTCAATCTCTTCGCGCACCTCTTCCGTGAGCTGCTGGCGTGGGCTGTGGCCGGAAAGGTTGTCACGAACCCGATCCACCTCCGCATCGTCAACTTCCACTGGCTGGCTGCTGTCGTCGGGGATGCCGCCACCCGACTGCGCGATTGTCTCGTTGCGCGGGCGGTCGTTCAGGCCGTTCGTAATCTTCTTGTCGTCGTTCATGGTCTGCCTCCTGTTTGGAAACAGAACAACGGGCTGGCGGTTTTGTGCCCGGTCTGACCTGCCCAAAGCGTATTCAGCAGGACAGATGCCTCGCACGCTACCGGTTGGTC
>DASYHX010000133.1:0-3352 GCA_035998065.1 Pseudorhizobium sp. | reverse complement strand
GATCAAAGCCGCCGACGTGGAGACGCGAAAGAAGCCCTCCAACTATCCGGAACCGTTCGCTTCGAGGATGCAAGGTCGATCGAAGCGCTCGCTCGGGGACATCTTTGGGCTCTCGAACTTCGGTGTGAACCTGACCACACTCCAGCCGGGAGCTGTGTCAGCGCTCCAACACAGCCATAGCAAGCAGGACGAGTTCGTCTACATCGTGGAAGGTGAGCTGTGGCTCGTGTCGGGGGACGAACAGGAAAGGCTGTCCTCCGGCTACTGCGTCGGATTTCCCGCCGGTGGAGTCAGCCATCATCTCGAGAACAGGAGTGAAACGCCGGCATTGTACCTCGAGATCGGCGATAGGACCGAGGGCGACGAAGTGGTCTACCCCGTCGACGATCTGAAGGCCCTGCGTGAATCCGGCGCCTGGGTCTTCACTCGAAAGGACGGCACCCCGTACTAGCCGTCACATCGGTGTTCTAGGCTGCATCCTCTGAAAGCCTGGCATCTTGGCGGTAGTGACTAGGGGTTTTTCCCAGTTGTTGACGGAAGTGGTGGCGCAGGGCTCCCGAGGCGCCGAAGCCTACATGAACGGCGATCGCTTCCACCGACATCGAAGTGCTGACCAAGAGTTCTTGGGATCGGCGCAGGCGCTCCCACAGAAGCCACTGAGCGGGCGGCAGGCCTGTCGCCTCTTCGAAGCGTCGACGAAACGTGCGCTCGCTCATTCTGGCCAAGTGAGCCATCGAGGGCACAGTGTAGTCCTCCGCAAGGTTGCTCCTCATTCTGTCCAGAAGCTTGGAAATGCGCCCCTGCTCGTGCTCGGGGGCCACGGGGCGCTCGATCAATTGCTCCTGTCCTCCCTCCCTATGGGCGGCAACCACCAGGCGCTGCGCCACGGAGTTGGAGGCCTCGAGACCAAAATACCGCCTCACCAGGTGCAGGCAAAGATCGATTCCGGCCGCACTCCCAGCAGAAGTGAGTATCCGGCCTTGGTCGACGTACAGTGTCGAAGGCGCGACTTGAATTCTCGGATAGCGTCGCTGCAGCTCGTCGACGTACCGCCAATGGGTGGTCGCCGATCGGTCGTTCAGCAAACCCGTTGCCGCCAGTACGAACACGCCCGAGCATATGGAGACGAGGGTCGCGCCTCTCTCCCAAGCCGCCAGGATCATGGCGACCAAAGCTGCCGGAACCTCCTCGTCCACGCCTCGCCAGCCCGGCACAATGATTATGTCCGCGCTCTCCAGCAGATTTAGATCGCCGTTCGTCGAAATGCTCAATCCTCCGGCCGCTCTCATGGGTCCGCTGTCCACACCCGCGACCGCGTATCGGAACCAACTCGGGCCCATCTCGGGTCGAGGAAGACCGAAGACCTCCGCTGCGATTCCGAACTCGAAAGTGCAAAGCTGGTCATAGGCGATGACCACGACCTGTGGCCCCGCGAGGACTGCTCCTTTTGGCGGATTCTTGACGATCTGTGTCACCAAGTCGACTTCCATGCCGATACAAAACGGAACACATTGTATCTCACTCCTTGGAGGTTACAATGAGTTACGTCACTGAGATCCCACCGGCGGCTTCGGAAGAGGTCGTCGACTACTTCTCGAAGAAGCTTTCATTGGAAACGGACTGCGCCGACGTCGCAGCAGCCATGCGGAACGGCGACGTCGATTTCGTGCTGCTGCACGTGGTGGGCTCCCCTGAAGCCTTCTCGAGACGGCATGTACCCGGAGCAGTCCATCTCCCTCACCGCGAGATCACCGAGGAGCGCATGGCCGCCTGGCCGAGCGAAACTTTATTCGTCGTCTATTGCGCCGGCCCGCATTGCAATGGCGCTGACCAGGCGGCGCTGAAGCTGGCGCGCCTTGGCAGGCGGGTGAAGCTCATGATCGGTGGCATCACCGGATGGGCGGACGAAGAGTTGCCCTTCGAGACCGGGGCTGCGACGGGCGACCTACGTCTGGCCGGCTGAAGCGCCTCGCGGACCCGCGGCTGCGAATCCCTCTCGGCGCCGCGGGTCCTGGCAACAGGTGACATTGTACTATGCATGCCCTAGATATGGGCGTCGCGGAAGGTTTCCGCATCTTTTCGCATGGGTCCAATGCCAGCCGAGTCACGTCTCCCGTTCGCCCTTCCGAAGTCCGACTTGCCACTGCACGAGCGCTTAGCGGATGCGATTGAGCAGGCGGTCTCCAGTGGTGCCATGGGCCTGGGCGACCGGCTGCCGACCCACCGTGAGATCTCCACGCACTTCGGCGTCGCCATAGGCACTGTGACGAAGGCCATCGACTCCTTGAGCCGCCGCGGAATCGTGCGTGGCGAAGTGGGCCGAGGAACCTTCGTGCAATCGTCCGCTCCGGTTGCCGTAGAACTGCTGGACCTGACGATCAACGCCCCCCTGCCCGTGATCAAACCAGAGATCATGTATGCGGCCGCGGAGCGCGCGGCTCGGGTCTCCCTCGAAATGCCGAATGGTGGCTATGTCGATCTCACTGGCACTGCGCAGCAGCGGGCCACGGTGGCTGAATGGCTCTCCAGCACACGGCTCAAGTGCGGGCCGGAAGACCTGGTTCTCTCCGTCGGTGCTCAGCACGGAATTCACTTAGCCTTTGCGGAACTGAAACAGCTATCGCCCACCATCGTTTCGGAATTGCACACGTTCCCAGGGGCCATCGCGGCCGCAGCGAACCTTGGCATGCCGATGCATGGGGTCGAATACGATGATCAAGGGATGATTCCGAACGCGCTTGACGCCGCCCTGAAGGCTTTGGGAGCCAAGATCGTATACACCACGCCCGTTTGCCAGAACCCCCTTTCGCTTGAAATGGGGGAAGACAGGCGCCGCGACATCCTTGCAGTCTGCGCCAAGCACGAAGCGTATTTGGTGGAGGATGACATCTACGGGTTCTATTCGGAAAACCGTGCTCCGACATTCAAGGAATTGGCGCCCGATAGGGTCTTCTATCTGACCAGCCTGTCCAAATGCCTGACGCCACTCGTCAGGCTGGGAGCGATCATACCGCCATCGGGGATCAGGCAAGCGATTGCCAAACGCATGCGCGCGGAGGTCTGGGGAGGCTCGCCTATCGCTCTGAACATCGCGTGCGCTCTTCTGGACCTCGGCGCTTACGAAGCGGCGACAGCGGCGTTGCGTTCGGAATCCCAGCAAAGGCTTCAGCTGGCCCGCTCCATTCTCGGCGACAGCCTGCCGGATCTTGACCGCCTATCGCCTCACATATGGCTCCCCATGAGCATGCTTGAGGCAGAGAGGCTCGCCCGCCGAGCCTCGGAGAAGAACGTCCGTTTGACGTCGCCCTCGGCTAGCGCGCTCGGGTCGGAGGCGCCAGGAGGAGTGCGGCTC
>DASYHX010000103.1:0-3934 GCA_035998065.1 Pseudorhizobium sp. | reverse complement strand
GGCGTCAAGCTGAACCATCCGGAGGCCATTGCTCTCATCACGGATTTCGTCGTCGAAGGTGCGCGTGATGGCCGTTCCGTCGCCGAGCTCATGGAGGCGGGTGCCCATGTGATCACCCGCGATCAGGTGATGGAGGGGATTGCCGAGATGATCCACGACGTGCAGGTGGAAGCCACCTTTCCAGATGGAACAAAGCTCGTCACGGTGCATGAACCGATACGTTAAGATAGTGGGAGATCGATTCATGATTCCGGGCGAAGTCATTGCTGCAGAAGGTGAAATTGAGCTGAATGCCGGGCGGCCGACCACTGTGGTGGACGTTGCCAATACCGGCGACAGGCCCATCCAGGTCGGCAGTCACTACCATTTCTTCGAGACCAATGAAGGGCTTTCGTTCGACCGTCAGACGGCACGGGGAATGCGGCTCGATATTCCCGCCGGCACCGCCGTGCGCTTCGAACCAGGGCAGACACGGCAGGTGACGCTGATCCCGCTTGGCGGCGATCGCCGCGTCTACGGCTTCCAGCAGAAGATCATGGGGGCCCTCTAGGTGTTGAAGACATTGCTCACGCTCCTGATGTGCGGTTGCGTGCTCCTGACGGAGGCACCCGTTTCTGCCCAGGACGAGCCGGAGGTCGACTGCGGCAACGCGATGACCCAGATGGAGATGACCTACTGCGCAGAGCAGGATTTCGCCGAGGCCGACCAGCAGTTGAATGCCCAGTACAAGCTGACTCGCGATGCAATGAAGGATTGGGATTCAGAGGCGGACGGCCTGGATCTTGGCAGTGCCGCAAATGCTCTCCTGGCGTCACAGCGGGCATGGCTTGCCTTCCGCGATGCGCAGTGTGCCTTCCATGGCTATCAAGCACGAGGTGGGACGATGGAGCCGATGCTCATCTACGGCTGCCAGGCTGAACTAACGCGGCAGCGAACGCAGCAATTGAAGGAACAGACGGATCTTATGGGCGGCAACTGACGCGCAGCCCGGCTGGTTTAACATGCCCATTTTCAGAGAGCTCACTGATGCCCCACAAGATGTCCCGCGCCGCTTACGCCTCCATGTTCGGCCCAACCGTCGGCGACAAGGTGCGGCTGGCCGACACTGAACTCTTCATCGAGGTGGAAAAGGATTTCACCACCTATGGCGAGGAGGTGAAATTCGGCGGCGGCAAGGTGATCCGCGACGGCATGGGGCAGAGCCAGGCAACCCGGGCCGAGGGTGCGGTCGATACGGTGATCACCAACGCGCTGATCGTGGACCATACCGGGATCTACAAAGCCGATGTGGGTCTGAAGGACGGGCGAATTCACGCGATCGGCAAGGCTGGCAACCCCGACACGCAGCCGGGGGTGACGATCATCGTCGGCCCCTCGACGGAGGCAATTGCAGGTGAAGGCAAAATCCTGACCGCGGGCGGCATGGACGCGCATATCCACTACATCTGCCCGCAGCAGATCGAAGAAGCGCTGATGAGCGGCTTCACCTGCATGCTAGGCGGTGGCACGGGGCCAGCACACGGAACGCTCGCCACCACCTGCACCGGCGCATGGCACATCGAGCGGATGATCGAGAGCTTCGACGCCTTCCCGATGAACCTCGCGCTCGCCGGTAAGGGCAACGCTGCGCTGCCGAAACCATTGGAGGAGATGATCCTGTCGGGAGCCTCGTCACTGAAGCTGCACGAGGACTGGGGAACGACGCCTGCTGCGATCGACAACTGCCTGACGGTGGCGGATGAGCACGACGTTCAGGTAATGATTCATACAGACACCCTGAACGAATCCGGCTTCGTCGAGAATACGGTGGCTGCCATCAAGGGCCGCACCATCCACGCCTTCCATACGGAAGGGGCGGGCGGCGGTCACGCGCCGGACATCATCAAGGTCTGCGGTCAGCCGAACGTCATCCCGTCCTCCACCAACCCGACACGGCCCTATACGGTCAATACGCTTGCCGAGCACCTCGACATGCTGATGGTCTGCCATCACCTGTCGCCGTCAATCCCGGAAGACATTGCGTTCGCTGAAAGCCGCATCCGCAAGGAGACGATCGCGGCGGAGGACATCCTGCACGATATCGGCGCCTTCTCCATCATCTCTTCAGACAGTCAGGCCATGGGTCGCGTCGGCGAGGTGGCGATCCGCACCTGGCAAACCGCCGACAAGATGAAGCGCCAGCGCGGGCGGCTTGCCGAGGAAATGGGCGAGAACGACAATTTTCGGGTCCGCCGCTATATCGCCAAGTACACGATCAACCCGGCGATCGCCCACGGCGTCTCCCATGAGATCGGTTCGATCGAAGTCGGCAAGCGTGCCGACCTCGTGCTCTGGAATCCAGCCTTCTTTGGTGTAAAGCCGGAGATGATTCTGCTCGGCGGCTCGATTGCGGCCGCTCCCATGGGAGATCCGAACGCCTCCATCCCGACGCCGCAGCCGATGCACTACCGGCCGATGTTTGCCGCCTACGGGAAGCTTCGCACAAACTCTTCCGTCACCTTCGTCAGTCAGGCCTCGCTCGATGCCGGGCTCGCCCAGCGTCTCGGCGTGGCCAAGAAGATGGTGGCGGTGAAGAATGTCCGCGGCGGCATCTCGAAGGCGTCGATGATCCACAATTCGCTGACGCCGCACATCGAGGTTGACCCGGAAACCTACGAAGTTCGGGCCGATGGCGAGCTGCTCACCTGCGAGCCGGCCACCGTGCTACCGATGGCGCAGCGCTATTTCCTGTTTTGAGGCTAAACTGTATGCGACGCATCACCGCCTACCACCGCGCCGGCGTCATCAACGATCCGCCGGCCGATACCATCGCGCTCCCGCACGATCTCCGCCATCTGAGGCGCAAGGTGCTGCATCTGTCGAACGGAGACATGGTGATGCTGGACCTCAAGGAGCCGGTCCTGCTTGCCGATGGCGACCGGCTGATCCTCGAAGACGGCAGCAATGTCGTGATCGCGGCCGCTCCGGAGAAGCTGTTCGACATCACCGCACGCGACCGCCTGCATCTCACAGAGCTCGCCTGGCACCTCGGAAACCGGCACCTTTCGGCGCAGATCGAAGCGGAGCGTATCCTCATCCTCCGCGACCACGTGATCCGCAAAATGCTGGAAGGGCTGGGTGCAGTCGTGTCCGAGGTGGAGGAGCCGTTTCATCCGGTGCGCGGCGCCTATCACGCCCACGGCGGACATTCCCATGGGCATGACCATCTTCATTCGCATGGATGATGACAATGGGTGAGGCGCTTCGAACGCAGGCCCTGCTTCGCCTAATGGCCTGGATGTCGCCCGCCTTCCCGATCGGTGGCTTTGCCTATTCCGGGGGCCTGGAGCGGGCGGTACATGACCGGCTGGTAGAGGATGCAGCCGGGCTCGAGTGCTGGCTTGTCACGATCCTGCGGCATGGCAACGTCTGGAATGACGCCATGCTGTTTGCCGAGGCATGGCGGCAGCACGAGAACGAAGCGGCTCTTGCGGAGCTTTCAGAATTTGCTCTGGCCCTTGCCGGTTCGGGTCAGCGTTATCTGGAGACCTTGTCGCTGGGCCGGGCCTTCATTGCCGCGGCGCGCGCCTGGCCCGGAGAGGTGTTTGATCGTCTGCCGTGCGACATCCCGTTTCCGGTTGCCGTGGGCGCGGTTGCGGCAGCCCATGCGGTGCCCGTTCGGGATGCCCTTGCTGCCCATCTTCATGCCGCGCTGTCGCAATACATTTCCGCCGGTATTCGCCTCGGTGCCTGCGGCCAGGTGGACGGGGTCGCAATGCTGGCTGCGCTTGAGCACGATATTCTCGCCGTCGCCGACCGTGCCGCATCTGGGGCCCTGGACGATATCGGCACCTCCTGCATCCAGGCGGAAGTTGTTTCGCTCCGGCACGAGACACAGCATTCCAGGCTCTTCCGTTCCTGAGGGCGAGCCTTCGCAGATGAAAGGATATCCCAT
>DASYHX010000099.1:0-5394 GCA_035998065.1 Pseudorhizobium sp. | reverse complement strand
AATCCCATCGCGGGCCAGCGCCCGAAAACAAATAACGCGGGGTGGAGCAGCCCGGTAGCTCGTCAGGCTCATAACCTGAAGGCCGCAGGTTCAAATCCTGCCCCCGCAACCAAACAAAACTGGTAACCGCATCCATTCAGCCTCCTTCTCCGCAAGGATCGCCTGGCACCGGTTCAGATACTTCACCTTCTCCTGCACAGACTTGAACTCACCGGTAGCCCGCTTGCGGACGAACTCGGCCGAATGCTGCTCACGCAGTTCCCGGAATGCTTCCTGCCATGCTTCCTGTACCGCAAGGATGGCAGCGGTGGCCGTGGATCGAAAGGTCCGCCGATTCCCATCGGCAGACGGCTCGAAGATGACCTTGCGGATAATCGGCCGCATAAAGTCGATCCAGACCTAGCTGCCACGGTCGCCGGTGTAAGATAGCCTTGCAAGCTTCAGTGCTTGGATCGCCGCCTGTAACATGCTGGAGTTGATGACTGGCGGAGCGCCGCCTGACGTCGCTCCAGGTGGGAGTTGGTCCAGTCGCTCCTGTAGAGCAAGGCGTTGCTGCTCCAGTTCATCAAGCTGGGCATCGAGCGCCGGAGTCTTTGACGGCCCGCCATCATCCGGTCGACAATCGTCTCCCCCAATGCCCTTCGCGTGACCTCCAGGGCATTTATCTCTGCCACCAGTCTGGCTGGTTCTGCTGAGGCTTTTATCTGCCTCTGGCCGTGCCAAGCGGACATCTCTCGGTTCAACCGGTCAACGTTATCAACTCCGAGAAGATTGTCCGGTATCGCTGCAACGACCCGCTTCTCCAGCTCCGCCCGACTGATGGTCTTGCTGTTGGTGCAGACAATCCCACCCAGATGCTCGATAGGGAGCTTCTTCTGGCGATTCGTACAGCCATAGCGGTCTTTGGCCATGATGGCATCGGGACCAAGGCGGTGGCCGCCTTCGAGCCTTCCGCTTCATCGATATCCCGAAGGCTCCGGATACGTTCGCCGGCAGCATCGTACTCATGCCTGATGCGGTAGCCATAGGCCAAGCCGCCAGCTGATTTCCCCTTGCGGACGGCCGTTTTCATCCCCTCGCGCGTGCGGTAGCAAATCTGCTCGACCAGTTCATGGCTCCGTGCTGCTGCTCTGAGCGCCATCTCCCTGTTCATGGAGCGATGGGAGGCCGAAAAGCCGCACCTTCCCATGCACAAGGATGTCGTCGATGCCATCGACAAGCACCTCCCGACCTTGCCGATTGTCACCGGCAAAGGGTGAAAGGATGCGGCCTAAGCCGCATCCACCATGTCATGACTGTAGGCCAGAGACATCAGCCAATTGCTGGCCTCAGAGGCTTTGGAAGCTGCCGTGAAGTACCTTCTTGTCGGGCTTCAGGACGGTCAGCCAGTTCTTGATGTACTGGGCACTGAGGTGCTCACATAACACTGGTATGAAAACGAGCGTTCCATGGCGCCCCCGGCGGACCGGTCGCGGTCAACAGGCTCTCTGATGTTGAGAGACTATCGCATGCCTTAGCTGCTTGCGGCGAGGATGGCCTCGCTGCGGATTTCCTCCGTCAGCTGCAGTCGAAGGCGCGAGAACTCAGGGCTCGCCTTCACGGTGTAATGGCGAGGATGCGGGATATTCACTGGCGTGATCGACTTAATCCTGCCGGGGCGCGCCGTCATCGTCACCACGCGGGAGGCCATAAAAACGGCCTCTTCGATATCGTGGGTGACGAATATCACCGTCTTCTGTTCGCGTTCCCAGATGCCGAGGAGGAGCTCCTGCATCAAGCCCCGCGTCTGGTTGTCGAGCGCCCCGAACGGTTCGTCGAGCAGCAGGATTTTCGGGTCGTTTGCCAGGGCGCGGGCAATCGCCGTGCGCTGCTGCATGCCGCCCGAGAGCTGCTTCGGCCAGTGATCCTCGAAGCCGCGTAAGCCCACCTTGTCGATGTAGCTGTCGACGATCTCATTTGCGGACGCAGCGGGAAGCCCGCGTTCGCGCAGCCCGAAGGCGACGTTCTGGCGCACGGTGAGCCATGGGAAGAGAGTGTAGGACTGAAAGACCATACCTCTGTCCGCGCCCGGGCCCGCGATCTCCTTCCCGTCGAGAATGACCTTTCCGGTGGTGGGCTGGTCGAGACCGGCGATGATGCGCAGCAGGGTGGACTTGCCGCAGCCGGATGGACCGAGGATCGTCACGAAATCGTTCTTTACGATCTCCAGATCCGTCGGCTGAAGCGCCTGCACGGGCTTGCCGCCGCGAACGCCGGGAAAGGTGCGGCTTACGCCCTGGACAACAAGCTCGCTCATGCCAGCCTCCAGGCAAACAGGTGCCGGTTCGCGGTATTGAATGCAAAGTCGGATATCAGACCGATGATGCCGATGACGATGATACCGAAGATGATCTGTCCGGTGGCCATCAGCGCTTGGCTGTTGATGATCATGTAGCCGATGCCGGAGGAGGCGCCGATCAGTTCGGCGACGATGACATAGGTCCAGGCCCAGCCGAGCACGAGCCGCAGCGTTTCGGCGATATCGGGCGCATTGGCCGGAATGAGCACGCGCCGCACGATGCCGCGGTCACGCGCGCCAAGGGTGTAGGCGGCCTCGACCAGATCGCGGCGCGTGGCTGCCACGGAGACCGCAACCATCAGGATGATCTGGAAGACCGAGCCGATGAAGATCACCAGCAGCTTCTGCATTTCCCCGATTCCAGCCCAAAGGATGAGGAGTGGGATGAATGCGGACGCAGGGAGGTAGCGCGAGAAGGAGACGAAAGGCTCAAGCAGTGCTTCCACCGGCTTGTATGCGCCCATGGCGATGCCGACGGGAACGGCCACGACTGCGGCAAGGACAAATCCCCCGACCACGCGCCATACGGTCATGCCGATATCTCCCAGGAAGCCCTGCTCGGTCAGCAGGTAGATCCCGTCTTTGACCATCGTGATAGGGTCGGCGAGGAAGGTCGGGGAAACAAATCCGCCGAACGTCGCAAGCGACCAGCCCGCAAAGAACAGCACGAAGAAGAGGATGCCGAGCAGGACGCGAGCCTGCGGGCTGATTGGTTGTAGTGGGCGCATGGTGCCTCGGCAATCGACGACCGGCGGAGAAGTCCCCGCCGGTCTTAAGAACTTACTGGATGAAAGACGTGTCGACGATGGTGGAAAGGTCCGGTTTCGACTTGATGACGCCGATCTCCAGCAAAAGGTCGGCAGCCTTCTCCGAAAAGGTCATAAACTCGCCGTCGAAAAAGGTCTTGTTGGCGGGCTGATCCTGCCATTCCAGGTACTGCGCCGATTGCCCAAAAGCTTCAGCCGACTGGTTCACGTCTGCACCCATGATGCCGTAGCTCTTCTCCTCCTCAGCCTTGATCATCTCGAGCGCCTCGAAATAGCTCTTGGCGAGAGCCTTTGCCGCGTCCGGGTTGTCCTTGAGAAACTCCGGCGTGCAGCCGAAGGTGTCCATGACGGCCGGATAGTCCAGGGTGGTCGCGAGGATCTTGCCCTGATCCGGGGCGGCACGGACCGTCGAGAGATAGGGCTCATAGGTCATCGCCGCATCATTTTGCCCCGCGACGAAGGCTTGTGCTGCCGGGCCCGGCTCCAGATTCACGACCTTGACGTCTTTCATCGTCAGCCCGTTTTCCTTCAGCATGTAGGCGAGAAGGAAGTAGGGCGAGGTGCCGGGTGCGGAGGCGGCGACCGTCTTGCCTTTCAGGTCGGCAAAGCTCTCGACATCGTTGCGCACAGCCATGCCGTCGGCGCCGTGGGACTTGTCGAGTTGGAAGATCTGGGTCGCCGGCACGCCATTGGCATTCCAGACGATCCAGGTTTCGACGGTTGTGGCGGCGCACTGGATGTCGCCGGATGCCAGGGCGAGATGGCGGCTCGCCTGCGGGATCTTCTTGATCTCGACGTCAAGCCCGTTCTTCTCGAAGATGCCAGCACCCTTCGCCAGCGTCAGAGGCGCAAAACCCGTCCAGCCGGACATGCCGATGGTGACGGAGGTTTCCGCCTTCGCGGCGGTTGATCCCAGCAGAGCCGCAAGCGAGGCGGCGATTACCCAGCAGTTCTTCATCGTGGCAGTTCCCC
This sequence comes from Pseudorhizobium sp., assembly GCA_035998065.1. Classification (GTDB taxonomy): domain Bacteria; phylum Pseudomonadota; class Alphaproteobacteria; order Rhizobiales; family Rhizobiaceae; genus Neorhizobium. The sequence continues at coordinate 1,317 of DASYHX010000099.1, read as the reverse complement.
TGTTTGGTTTATATTGAGGCAGCTTCGGATTATGCCTCTTGGACGGGCATACTATCCATGCTGAGGTTATCTTGTCTATACAAGATATGGTTTGCCGGCAGTATCGTAACCGCCAAGATAGCACCTTCGCCGGTCATTGAAATCTGCTCTCCCGCTTCGACGATGACGACATCCCGCGCCTGCAGCAGCTCCTCCCAGGAGGCTCCTATCACCCTAACTCCGGTGCCGAGGCAGAAGATAAAGCGCGTGCGATCCAAACCCTCGAGAGCGAGGGGCAGCGCAAGTCTTTCGACCTGATGATTAACGGTCTCGCGCCTGCTCATGACGTTGAAGTCGACGATCGTGCCGTTGATCAGCCGGGCCTTCGTCGCCACCTCCGCCGAAAAGCGATAGGGCAGGGACGACGAGTCAAGCAGAACTGGCTCGCAGCCGTCGACTGACAACTCCAAGCCGCCGCCCTCGATGACACTCAATGTCCGGTCAATGTCGGGGAAGATCGAGAACGGACCGTCTTCGGCCACCGTCGCCATGCTGATGCGCCAGTCAAAGGTGTCCACCGTGGCATCAGCCGGGAAGACGGCGATCTCCACCGTCTCGCCGCGTCCGTTCTTCCAAGGCATGCGCTTGTGATCGTCGGCGCGCAGGACCTTCATGGGCTCAGTTCCCGAGAATGCCGGGCAGCCGCAACCCGTTGTCACGGGCGCAATCAATGGCGAGGTCATAGCCGGCATCTGCATGGCGCATCACGCCAGTGGCTGGATCGTTCCACAGCACCCGTTCCAGTCGGCGGTCGGCATCTTCGGAGCCGTCGCAGCAGATCACCATGCCGGAATGCTGCGAATAGCCCATACCCACGCCCCCGCCGTGATGGAGGGAGACCCAGGTGGCGCCGGAAGCGGTGTTGAGCAGGGCGTTCAGAAGCGGCCAGTCGGAGACGGCGTCCGAACCGTCCTTCATCGCCTCCGTCTCACGATTGGGGGAGGCGACGGAGCCTGAATCGAGGTGATCGCGACCGATAACGATTGGAGCGGAGAGTTCTCCGTTGCGCACCATCTCGTTGAAGGCGAGGCCAAGCTTGTGTCGATCACCGAGGCCGACCCAGCAGATGCGTGCCGGCAGGCCCTGAAAGGCGATGCGTTCTTTCGCCATGTCGAGCCAGTTGTGCAAGTGCTTGTTGTCCGGCAGCAGCTCCTTTACCTTGGCGTCCGTCTTGTAGATGTCCTCGGGATCACCGGATAGGGCAGCCCAGCGAAAGGGGCCGACGCCGCGGCAAAAGAGCGGACGTATATAAGCCGGCACGAAACCGGGGAAGGCGAA
>DASYHX010000086.1:0-10311 GCA_035998065.1 Pseudorhizobium sp. | reverse complement strand
AGAAGAAAATCGCCAACGCTCTGGAGGCGGTTGGTCGTGGTGCCAAGCTGGCAAGCCAGCTCCTTGCCTTCGGGCGCCGCCAACCCCTCGAGCCGAAGGTCGTCAACATCGGCCGGTTCGTCTCCGGAATGGAAGAGCTTCTGCGCCGCACGATCGGCGAGGAGGTCGAGGTGGAGACGATCCGCAGTGGCGGTCTCTGGAACACCTTCATCGACATTGTTCAGTTCGAGAACGCGATCCTCAACCTCGCCATCAATGCGCGCGACGCCATGGACGGCCGCGGCAAGCTGACAATCGAGGTTGGCAACGCCTTCCTCGATGACGAATATGCCCGCCAGCACGACGACGTTGAAGCAGGGCAGTATGTGATGCTTGCGGTGTCCGACACCGGCTCAGGCATTGCACCGGAGGTGATGGCGAAGGTGTTCGATCCCTTCTTTACGACGAAGCCTGTCGGCAAGGGAACCGGTCTGGGGCTTTCCATGGTCTACGGCTTCGTCAAGCAGAGCGGTGGCCACATCAAGATCTATAGCGAGATCGGTGAGGGTACGACGATCAAGGTATACTTCCCCAGGAGCCATCAGCAAGAAGACATGGTTACCGCGATCGACCATGGCCCTGTGATTGGCGGCACGGAAACTGTGTTGGTAGCAGAGGACGATGAGCAAGTCAGGGATACCGTTGTCGCAATGCTGTCCGACCTCGGCTACAAGGTGTTGAAGGCAAAAGACGCTGCTGCCGCCCTTACGATCATTGAAAGCGGCGTCCCGGTCGATCTTCTCTTCACCGACGTCGTGATGCCAGGGCCTTTGAAGTCTTCAGAAATGGCGCGCCAGGCGCGCGAGCGGATGCCGGAGCTCGCGGTGCTGTTCACCTCAGGCTACACAGAGAACTCCATTGTCCATGGCGGTCGTCTTGATCCAGGTGTCGATCTTCTTTCAAAGCCGTACACGCGCGAGTCGATGGCCCGGAAGATTCGCCATGTTCTCAACAACCGCAAGCAGGTTATCAAGGGTCTGGAGCTGCAAAATGAGGACCGGCCGGTAAAATCGAGCCCTGCTTTGCCTCCCGCAGAGGCGCCAACGAAGCGTGTTCTCCTCGTCGAAGACAATGACCTCATCCGTATGTCAACTGCCGACATGCTCGTCGAGCTTGGCTGCGCAGTCGTTGAGGCAAGTTCAGCGGAAGAAGCACTGTCGCTGCTGGAGCGTGAGCAGGTGGACATCCTCGTTAGCGATCTGGGGCTTCCTGGAATGGGGGGTGATGAACTCTGTTGCCTGGTCCGCCAACGTTGGCCGAAGATCGCGATCATCTTCGCGACGGGAATGGACAAGGGACCGGAACTTGAAGACGGAGCACGCACGGCGCTTCTGCCGAAGCCGCATGGACTGGAGGAACTAAGCGCCGCACTGGCAGCCGTCATGGCTCAAGGGTAGACCGATGGCTGCCTGAGGGCGATTTCTCCGGGTTGGTATTGCTTGACACCCCGAATATGGCTGGGTCACTGTTAGACCAACAGACTATCAATTTGAACGCGGCGTCTCAGCAGGCTGGGTGAGCTTGTTGGTCGCGCGCGTACTGCCGCTCGGTTCATAAGCTTTCTTCTATTCAGCTTGCTCTTTAGGTACTGAACTGACGCGTGTAAAACACGTTCCGCAGAAAACGAGAACGCGCGCAACTCCCGTCAAAGGTAAGCGATGTGCTGACAACACGGCCTCGACCTCAGCTAGTGACTGCATACCTTGATTGCTTCCAGGAATTCCTCTGGATCACAGGGCTTCTCGATCCATCTGCATTTCTCAGGCATTTTGGCTCGCCCAGCGCACTCGCCAGAATGGACTACGAATGGGATGCCTTTTTGGGCGAGCGCGGCAGCGATACCGTCGCAAGCACCGTCCCTTACTCTGGTCTCGATAATAGCAAGCTTGGGAGTGTTCTCCTGCAGCCACTCTTTAGCTGCTGCACACGATGAATACGTCGCGATGTGTTCAAAGCCCGCCTGTTGGAGAAGCTCTTCCACGTACAGTGCAACAAGCGCCTGATCCTCTAGAAGCAAAACTGCTGCTTGAACGCTGCTGTCCATTACCGCCCTCATAGGTAGCACTAACCGCATGTAACATAGGCGGCGCGAGTAGCCTTGGATGGTCCGTTAGCGTACACTAATTCAAGGGCAATGTTGGATAAGTAGGACCGATATATCTTGTCAGGCCTCGGAGCCCTTCACCGTAGAAGTTCAAGGACCGTCTTCTGAAAGGAGATAGGGAACAGAAGTAGAGCCGCACCATTCCGCACGTCCATATGTTCATCGGAGACGACCTCACCGACCTTGATCTTCGCGGCGATCAATTCGCGCACGGCCTAGAGGGCGCTCAGCCGCGCCTCATCCGATGTCTCGAATTCACCGCCCTCAGGATCGGGCAACAGCTTGCCGTCCTGGCGGATGTGGAAAAAGTAGCGCCTCATAGCTCACACCCGCCGAACGCTTGCGGCCTCCGTCTCGATTGGTTTTTGTCGAACAGTTGCGTCAGAAGAGGTCCTTCATCAAGCGCCGATACTCTTCCTCCGGCCGCCCATAAGCGTCACCAGCGAACTCCTCCAAGGCGGACCGATTTCGGACCGTAATGACACCTCGGTCCGACTTGATGAAGCCATTGCCCTCCAGGACGTGAAGCGAGGTTGTCACGCTCGGTCTGCGCACCGCAAGCATGACGGAAATGTATTCGTGCGTGTGACCTGCCACTGATTTTTTCCTCCACCTGGAGTTAGAGTCCGGCCTCGACTTGAAGGACGGACAGATGAAGCGGAAGCGGTTTACGGAAGAGCAGATCATCGGGGTTCTGCGTGAGCACGAGGCGGGCGCGAAGGCGGGCGATCTGGCCCGCAAGCATGGTGTCAGCGAGGCAACGCTGTATAACTGGAAGGCGAAGTATGGCGGGATGGATGTGTCCGACGCCAAGCGCCTGAAGGCTCTGGAAGACGAGAACGCAAAGCTGAAGAAGCTGCTCGCGGACCAGATGCTGGAAGCCTCAGCCCTTCGTGAGCTTCTGTTAAAAAAATGGTAGGGCCCGTCGCCAAGCGCGAAGCCGTAGCGCATCTGCAGGCAGTGATGGGCCTGTCGGAGCGGCGGGCCTGTTCCTTCGTCGGCGCGGATCGTAAGATGATCCGCTACCGCTCCTGCCGTCCGCCGGAGACGGAACTGCGCGACAAGTTGCGGGAACTTGCCAACGAGCGGAGACGCTTTGGCTACCGCCGACTGTTCGTCCTGCTGCGGCGGGAGGGTGAGCCGTCCGGGATCAACCGCATCTATCGGCTCTATCGGGAGGAAGGGCTGACGGTTCGCAAGCGGCGAGCACGACGCCGTGCGGTGGGAACACGCGCTCCGATCCTGGTTGAGGCCAAGGCGAATGACGGTGGTCACTGGACTTCGTGCATGACCAGTTCGCCTGTGGACGGCGCTTTCGGATATTGAACGTCGTCGATGACGTGACGCGCGAATGCCTCGCCGCGATCCCCGACACCTCGATCTCCGGCCGCCGGGTCGCCCGCGAGTTGACCGACCTGATCGGCCGTCGCGGAAGGCCGGACATGATCGTTTCCGACCACGGCACCGAGTTCACCTCGAACGCGATCCTGGCCTGGTCGAAGGAGCACCGCATCGAATGGCACTACATCTCGCCTGGCAAACCGATGCAGAACGGCTTTATCGAGAGTTTCAACGGTCGCATGCGCGATGAACTGTTGAACGAGAGCCTGTTCTTTGGCCTCGATCATGCTCGTAGCGCCATCACCGAATGGATTCACGACTACAATACAGCGAGGCCTCATTCCTCGCTGAACTACCGGACCCCGGCAGCCTTTGCCGAGGTTCTCACCGCAACCGGCTCCTACGCGGCGTTCAACGGAGGCTTCGCGTCTCCGCCGGTTGCTCAACCCGCGCCAAACGGCGTAACAGAAACGGTCGAGACTCTAACTGCCGCTGGATGAAAGTTCAGTGGCAGGTCACGTGAGAGAGATTTCGTTGCCAGCGACACGGTCATGACACATCAGCAGCCACCGCGCGAGGCGCTCATCGACCTCGTGGACGGCGTTCGAGACCGCAGTGTAGGCCAACTGCACGGCGAACGCTTCCATGCTCCGGATTGCCACCTTCGCCAGACTTCTGTTCTTGTCCATCCAGCCACGAAATGCGCTATACTCCATCGTATAAGCTTCAGCGTCGAGCTGCACCGAAACATCGTGTGGGCTGAACTCCACCTCTGCAACCGCCGAAGTTGGAACGTAGCCATCAGAGCCGAAAAGACCCGCTTCGGCACGATGCCCTTCCGGTGTCGTTACGACGACTGATCCAATGCCAGATGTCAGGAAGTAGACCATGCTCGATAGGCTTGCCTGCCTGGGCGAGTGGCCTACCGCGCGGCAGCACAACATGATGAAAGTCCGGAGCAACCTGATCGAAGTCGGCGGCCGGAAGCAGTGCGAGCAGCTTGTTCTGTATTGTCGATTGGTGTGGAGCTGACATTGCTCGACCCTCCAGTTGGGGCAAGAGCATAGTGCACCCTCAGTCGTCCGCGCCCTGTTCAGCCTGCAGACAATGACACAGCATACTCTTCTCTAATGGCGGCGCAAGTTTTGTATCCTACGGGACGGGAGTAGGGCGGCAGATATGCCTCTATTGGAACTCGCTCACGAACTACGGCTTGATTAAATGGTCTGTTGCCGTACAGACAACCCGCATCATCGGAAGTCTGCTATTTTAGATCGTGTTCAAAAAGCATATTCGAGGAGGAGTTCATGATGCAACGTCCTGACCCCGACCGCGTCCTGACGGAAGCTGCAAAGCAGGTCTGGTCCGTGAAGGATTTCGCAAAACGCCATCACCTTGATGATGTCGAGGAATTCCGACTTCTTCAACTGTTCGGCCCCTTCGCAAGTTCGAGTGAGCTTCAGCACAACGCGAAACTGGAGCCCAGGTTTCAGTAGAGCCTCGGAGGCAAGATTGCTCGTTGTCAAGGAACGTAAGCAAGTGACGCTAGACCGCCTTCGCATATTCCCGCGTTGTCACGCATCATTTCTGCCTGTGAACTAGGTTTTCGCCAGATCTGAAGAACAAAATTGCTGCAAAAGCGCCTCAATGGGCCAACCTAGCGATGGCTCTCACGGCAGCAGCTCATCGATCCGGCTCTGCTTGTGGCCGCTGACGATGGCTGTGAGTGTTCTGGTCAGGTAGTCCTGCGGGTCGACCGCGTTGAGTTTGCAGGTCTCAATAAGCGAGGCGATGGTCGCCCAGTTCTCGGCTCCGGTATCGTGGCCCGCAAATAGTGCGTTCTTACGATTGAGAACAATTGGCCGGATACTCCGCTCGACACTGTTGTTGTCGATCTCGACGCGGTCATCGGTCAGGAAGAGCTTCAGACCATCCCAGTATCTGGCGATGTATGCCAAGGCCTCGCCAAGCGGAGATTTGGTTGCGACGCGGGCACGGTGATGCGCGAGCCACGTTTGCATGTCGGCAACCAGCGGTGCTGATCGTTCCTGTCGTCCGGCGAGACGAGCCTCCGGATCAAGGCCGCGCAGCTCGATCTCGATCCGATACAGTTCACCGATCCGCTTGACGCCTTCCTCCGCAATCGGCGCTGCTCCGCTGCGGGTAATCTCCACCAGCTTGCGCCGAGCATGGGCCCAGCAGTAGGCAAGCCGAATGTCGGACCTGACACGCTCTGGCGCGATTAGCCTGTTGTATCCGGCATAGCCATCGACCTGCAGAATGCCCGAGAAGCCCTGCAGTATCCGTTCGGCATGAATGCCTCCGCGACCGGGAGCGTAGGTGAAGGCGACACCTGGCGGCGCACCCCCGCCCCAAGGACGGTCATCACGCGCCAGCGCCCAGATGTATCCGGTCTTGGTCTTGCGAGTAACCAGGATCGAGAACTGGGGCACGAGTCTCATCCATGAATAGCTTGGACGAGCGCTTCAGGTCGGCAATCAACGCATCAAAGATGGGACGCAGTTCGAACGCGGCTCGCCCGACCCAGTCGGCGAGTGTGGAGCGGTCGAGATCGATACCCTGGCGGCTCATGATCTGGGCCTGCCGATAGAGCGGAAGGTGATCGGCATACTTTGAGACCAGCACATGGGCAACTGTCGCTTCTGTTGACAGCCCTGCCTGGATCAGCCGTGCTGGTGCCGGGGCCTGAACGACACCGTCAGTGCAGGCACGGCACGCATATTTGGGGCGACGGGTGACGATGACGCGGAACTGTGCCGGGATCACGTCCAGCCGCTCGAAGGCATCCTCGCCAATACAATGCAGGCAACCGCCGCAAGCGCAGATCAGGCTTTCCGGCTCGATCACCTCTTCGACATGGGGAAGATGCTTTGGAAGGGAGCCGCGATTGATCGCACGTGGCTTGCTAGTCCTGTTTCCTGCAGGAGTGTCCCCCTCATCCTCAGCATGGATCATGGCCATCGCCGTTTCCAAGTCCTCCAGTGCCAGGTCAAACTGGTCGGGGTCGGTCTTCTCGGATTTGCGTCCGAAGGCTGCCTGCTTGAGGGCCGCGACCAGCTTCTCAAGCCGTTCGATCCGCTCATCCTTGCGAGCGATCTGGGCGTCTTTGCCTGCCTCGCGTGCCTGCGCCGCAATCAGCATCGCCTTCAAGGCAGCAACATCATCGGGAAGATCGGCGGCACCAAGCATGGCTGAAAGCTACCAAATCCCCGGCGTATTGCCTTCGGAATCTGGTGTGCTGAGTCATCGTGCCGCAGCTATTCGATAGTCTGCGGAGTTCTCGTCTGAACGACATGAACCCGCCGCCAATCAAGGCCTGCAAACAGGGCTTCGAACTGGGCGTGGGTCAGCGTCATCAGGCTATCCTTGATGCCGGGCCAGGTGAAGCGGTGCTCTTCCAGCCTCTTGTAAGCCATGACAATGCCGGATCCATCCCAGTAAAGCAGCTTCAGTCGATCCGCCTTGCGAGACCGGCCAATGTCGGTGAACCTCACGTCTAGGCTTCCTGGTTGTGAGAAACTCCAACGCAGACTCCATGGAGAAACTCCTTGTCACTCATCCATGGAATGTCCATCACAGATCAGGCGGCTGCATGCCATGTGGCAGTAGAACACCGGTCACCGTCAAAGCCAAGGAGAACCGTCCGATCACAGCTGCCGACACCCCGACCTCCACAGGGGATGGTAAGGCTTGAACCTCAGCACGTATGCTTGCATGCAACTCAATCAGCATCTCTCTGGCCCGTAGAAGATGACTCGCTTCGGCAATAGGCTTGTCGATGACCTCTTCGAGGTGCCGGGCCAGATGCCGTGCCCGGGTTTTGAGATTCTGAGCCGATGACCAGCACCTCATGTGCCTCTACTGCCAGTCGGTACATATGGCGAGCGGATTGTGGGTGATCGGCCTCCGCCAACCCGCGATCTGTCACGCGCCTGCACGGCATTGTGCAGAATAGGCTTCCAGGGCGCCGGCGCTATTTGGTCCGGTCGGCCCAGCGCCAGGTGGAGGGTCTCAGCACGGCTGCCAATTTGGGCGACAGCCGCGATTGATGTGATCGCATGTCTCGGATGGAAGCAACCGCTGCCCTAACGACAGCGATTGTCTTGATCATCCTCGCGGCGGTGCCCCTCCTATTGCCGAGAGCTCAGGATCAAGCCGTCTGACCCAAGTAAGATGCTGGTGCTTGCCGCTACGCAGCCGCCTTTGCCTTGAAAGCCGGGCTGTGGTTCCGGCGCGGTCGTCTTGTCATGGTCTCTCCTGTTCCCGGCATCTAAGCCGAAGTCAGGCAGAAATTCCACTTATCCTATGTGCAGATTTCCCGAGCCAGCTCTACTCACTCACTTGGCAACAATAATGGGAGGTTTAACTCGCGATGCGATATGCACATTATCCTTGCCTTTTTAAGGAAAGGCAGGCGGCGCGATTGTAGGAGAGTGTCGGCACGCGCCGCCTACTCAAGCGCGCGATAGCATACCGCACGCTGTACTTGACCATTTAACGTCGAGCCTCCCGAAGAGTTCCGAGCTGTGCATCAGACGGGGGAGAGCGGGGAGAGGGGGGACAGGCGCAAGTCAGTAGCGCCCACATCTGACTAAGGATTCCGCTGTCTATTCATCCTCGGACTTGACGCTTCCAGGAATCAGGCGTTCAACCAGCCGAACGATCGTGACGATGACTGCTCCAAAGATGACGCCCATGATCAACAACGTAGTCTGGCCTGCGCCGGCTGCGATGCCCGCGGCAGCGGCGAGCCATATGTTCGCTGCAGATGTCAGGTTGTGAACGTTACCCTTGGAGAAGAAAATGGCGCCAGCGGCGAAGAAACCAACTGCCTGTGCGAGCCCCTGGACCACTCTGAGCGGATCAACGTTGGAGCCGCCGTTCGATTGTAACTCATCGTACAGCAGCAAGGCGGAGATCGTAATTAATGCCGAGCTCAGTGCCACAAGAGCATGCGTACGAATGCCTGCGGCAATTCCTCTGATCTCGCGATCAAGCCCAAGCAGAACTCCCGCCATACTGGCCAAACCCAGTCGGAAGATCATGTCCTCGATCGACATAGAACCTCGCTTCGAAAAACGGCCAGAGCCTTCTTGGCAGGCCCTGAGTGAGGCAGTCTCAGCCTCACCCAGGGTCGAGCCAAATATGAACGCCGCGGCCTATTCAATGACTGCGCAAGCTAGTCGATCACCAGCATCTCCTGAAGGTTGGCTCTCGTAGTCGTCGCCCTTCGCGTGCACCATCAATGCGCGTCCCTTGATGCCGTTGTCACCGTCGTCTAGCGCGACCATGTGGTTGTAGGCTTCTGCGCGCAGGGCGCCATCCGAACCGACATATTGATTTGGCATATCACCGGCGTGAGGACCATTGGCAGACTTATAACCATGCTCCTTGGAGCCAGGATTGAAGTGGCCGCCCGCAGATTCATGGTTGGTTGCATGGTCGCAGCTTCCCGTCTCATGGACATGGAAAGCGACCCATTGGTTGGCGGGGAGGCCGGTGACTTCCATCTTGATTAGAACGCCGCCGGCAGCCATAGCGGTGAGATCTGCATTGCCATTCGCCTGTCCGTCGGCATCGACGAAACTTGCTGAGGCTGTTGCGGCATCCTGCGCAGTGGCCGCACCGCCTAGTGCGAGTACTGCAACTGTCGTAGCGAATATCTGACGTAACATATGTGTTTCCTCCGTTATGACTCGGTTCATTCCTTCAGTGCTTCACGCAGATCCGCCACTTGGTCTGCGGTGACGGCATCTGCCTGATTTCCCCAGCTTGAACGAATGTAACTGGCGACGGCGGCGATTTGTTCATCCGTTAGTTTCCAATCGAAGGCCGGCATGGAAAGTGGAGAGGGGTGGCTCTTGGTCGGCACGGAACGGGCGCCTTCCAGGATGACTCGGATAACCTTGGTCGCATCGTCGTGGTTGACCTTGCCTGAGCCGGACAGCGGAGCAAATAAGCGAGGGATACCTGATCCGTCAGAAGTATGGCAGGCGCTGCAGTTGTCGAAGTATGTCGCTTCGCCGGCGGCCCTCACGGCCTCTCTCGGTGCCTTCGGGTCTCCACCTTCACCATTACCCGTCCGATCTTTCAGATAGGTTGCGATGGCTCGCAGGTCGCCCTCCGTCATGTGCTGGGTGGAAAGCTCGATGACTTCCGCCATCGTGGAGAAAGCTGCTGCGTGCTTGTTTCTGCCAGTCCGAAGGGATTCGACAATGTCGTCCTCTGACCAATCCTCCAATGCGCCGTTCCTGCCCCCCGCGGATGGGGCCTCCAGAGCTAACTCAAGACGAACATCCGACAAAACGCGAAAAAGGTGGGTCAAAACGTGCTGAACCAGCACTTGTCGGCAAATTCGCTCGCGCGGCAGCGGCCAAATAACAGGGCAAAGCTTGAACCTGCTTTGTCAATGGAGCATCAGGGGAGCATAGTAGGTCATTGGCGATGCGCGCTCTCACGGATCTTCTGGATCACCTCGAACACTCGATCAAAGGAGACGATGTCGCTATCAGCGATCTCGTGAGAGAGATCGGACCGCAGTCTTTTGCGGCGCTGATGCTGCTGTTTGCACTGATCTCGACCTCTCCGGCGAGTGCCATTCCCGGCGTCACCGCCGTCGTTGCCGTCATCGAATCCTTGCTTGTCATTCAGATGATCGCGGGACGTCATTCGTTGTGGCTGCCGAAGTTCATCTCGCGCCGCCGCTTGTCCAGAGACAAGCTGTGCAACGGCATCCAGTGGCTGCGAAAGCCTGTCCGCTTTGTGGAACGGTTTCTAAAGGAGCGCCTGACTGCCCTGGTGACGCC
>DASYHX010000083.1:0-13728 GCA_035998065.1 Pseudorhizobium sp. | reverse complement strand
CTTCACCGTCTTCACCAGTCCGATCGCCGCCCGCCTCGGCTTCAACGAGAACCGCGCCAACCTCCTGCTAACAGAAGATGGCATCCTCACCGGTGAAGTGGCTGAACCGATCCTCGGCAAGCAGGCGAAGATCGATGCCGTTAACGACATTTCCGCCCGTCTCGGCATCTCCACGGATGACGTCATCGCCGTTGGCGATGGCGCAAACGACCTTGGAATGCTGAACCTCGCTGGCTCCGGCGTCGCCCTGCACGCCAAGCCGACGGTAGCCGCACAGGCGCGCATGCGCCTCGATCACAGCGACCTCACCGCCCTCCTCTATATCCAGGGCTACCGCAAGACGGACTTCATCATGCCATGACGCTCACCGACAAACCGTGGATCATCCTGGAGACCGAACGACTTCTGGTCCGCAGCTGGATCGAGAGCGACCGCGACCTCTTTCGCGAGATCAACGCGGACAGCAAGGTCATGGAGTTCTTCCCCTTCCGCCGCAGCCACGACGAAGCCGATGCGCTGCTCGAAAGGATCAACGGCTCCATCCAGGAGACTGGCCTCGGCTTCTACGCCCTTGAGGTAAAGGACACCGGCGAGCCTATCGGCTTCTGCGGCCTCTCGTTGGCCAACATGCCCGAAATCTTTCCCACCGAGACGGTAGAGATCGGTTGGCGGCTCGCCACCCGCTTCTGGGGACATGGTTATGTGACGGAAGCGGGCCGCGCACTGCTCGATCTGGCTTTCCGCGAGAAGGCTGTCCCCGCCGTCCTCGCCTTCGCAGTAGAAGAAAATCACCGGTCGACGGCAGTGATGGAACGGATCGGCATGCGCCGATGCCGCGACATGGATTTCATCCACCCCCGGGTGCCGAACACGCATACGCACCTGAAGCGCCACGTCGTCTATGCCGCCGTGGCGGCCGGTGTCTCTACCGCCTGATCATTCCACCGGCACTGCAACGAACCGCAAAGCGCCGGTCGGGTCCGCAACCATCAGATGAGCATTGCGCCGGCCTTCGGATTTCAGCGCATCCACACGCTCGCTCACCGCCGCCGGTCCGTCGACGAAGTCCTGGCCCACTTCGACGATCACATCCCCGGGCTTCAAGCCCTTCTCGGCCGCCTTCGATCCGTCGGCGACGGCCGTAACCACAACGCCCTCAACGCTTTCCGCAATGCCAAAAGCCTGACGCTGATCCTCGTCTAGCGCCGCAAGCGTCATGCCAAGGATTTCCACCGGCCCCTGCTCGACGCCATCCTGCTGTTCCGTCCCCTCGTCTTCCGTTGCTTGGCCATCATCTGGCTCAACGGACTCCTCATCCGTCTGCGCGACCTCGTCGGTACTGTCCTCCAGCCGCCCGAGCGTCACCTTCACGGTCTGCTCCTCACCATCGCGCAGGACCACGACGTCGACCTCCTTGCCGACAGCGCTTTCGGCCACGATGCGCGGCAGGTCGCGCATCTCGCCGACAGCCTGACCATCGAACCGCAGGATAACGTCGCCGGCTTTGATCTCGCCGTTGGTGATCGGTCCGCCCTCGACCACGCCCGACACCAGCGCACCGCGCGCACGGTCAAGTCCGAGGCTCTCAACCACCTCGTCCGTCACCGGCTGGATGCGCACGCCGAGCCAGCCGCGACGGGTCTCACCGAATTCGATCAGTTGATTGACGATGTTTTCTGCAAGCTCAGTCGGAACTGCAAACCCGATGCCGATGGATCCGCCGGACGGCGAGATGATCGCCGTGTTGATGCCGATGACCTCGCCATGCATGTTGAACAGCGGTCCCCCCGAATTCCCCTTGTTGATTGCCGCATCGGTCTGGATGAAGTTGTCGTATGGACCCGCATTGATGTTGCGGCCGCGCGCCGAAATAATACCGAGGGTCACAGAACCGCCGAGGCCAAAGGGATTGCCGATGGCCATCACCCAGTCGCCAATCCGCATCTGCCGCGAATCACCGAAGCGAACCGCAGTGAGCGGCGCCCTGGGCTCCACCTTCAGCACAGACAGGTCGGTCTTGGGATCGGTTCCGACCAATTGAGCCTTCAGTTTGCTGCCATTGGGGAAGACAACCTCGATATCATCGGCGTCCTCGATCACATGGTTGTTGGTTACCACATAGCCTGATGGGTCGATAACGAAGCCGGAGCCAAGGGAATTTACCCGCTGGTTGCCGCCCTCGCCTCCGTCACCGTCGAAGAAGTCGTCGAAAAATTCCTCGAAGGGAGCGCCATCAGGCGTCTGCGGCGCCTGCGGGCCGGCGCCTTGGTTTGCCACGCTTTGAGAGGTGGAGATATTGACGACGGCGTCGAGCAGCCCTTGAGCAAGGTCTGCAACCGAGCCCGGACCAGAGCTGGCCGCTGAGCCAGGCGATGGCTGGATTTCGACCGTCGGACTGGCGGTCGGCGGCGCGGGCAACATCTCCTCTGGAGCAAGGCGAGGATTGGCAGCGGATGCCCCTTCTTCGGGAGAGACCGATGGCGCGCCAGTCCCCGGCGGCGATTCGGCTGAAGGACCTGCTGGTGCCTCAGGTGACAAGCCAGCCGGCGGCCCTTGGGTCTGCGCCGATGCGTCCGCAGTCAAGGCTACGATGGCGATGATCGCTGCCGCGCGCGTGAACGACGTTGGAACCGTATAAGCCATGTGGCCTCCCCATTTATCTGCCTCCCTGCGGGCGGCCGCTTCGGACTCTTGCCGCAACATAGGGCGGAATGAAGACCGTAGAAACTGACGCTGTCGTGAGGGGCGGCCCGCAGGCTGCAGCAAGATGAAAAAAGGCGGCCGAAGCCGCCTCTTCCGTATCAGCCCCCTGTACCTGGTGCCGGCACGATACCGGACTGACTTGGCGGCACTGCAGGATCATCAGGGGTTGCAGCCGGATCGGCCGGGGCGCCTGCACCACCCGTCACATCGGGCTGCGCCGTGCCGGCGGCAAGTGCCGCTTCCGGGCTGTTCAGGAACTTGAAGAACGCCGAGTCGGGGGACATGACCAGGGTCGTTCCTGTATCGACCAGCGAGGCCACATAAGCGCGCATCGACCTGTAGAAGTCGAAGAATTCCGGATCGCGACCGAAGGCTTCGCCGAAGATCTGGGTGCGCTCGGCATCGCCTTCACCGCGGATGATCTCTGCATCCCGCTGCGCCGCCGATACGAATTCAACAACCTGGCGGTCGGCGATTGCACGCCGCGTCTGGCCCTGCTCGTTACCCCGCGCGCGGATGAGTTCGGCCTCAGCAAGACGTTCCGCCTTCATTCGCTCGAAGGTCTGCTGCGATACCTCCTGCGTCAGATCCGTGCGACGGATACGGACGTCCCGAACGGTCAGCCCAAGACTCTCCGCGGCCACCCGAAGCTGGGAATGGACCTCTTGCATCATCTGCGAGCGCTCGTCAGAGAGTGCTGCGTCGAAATTCCGCAGACCATAAACGCGTCGCAGGGCGGCATCGAGTCGAGTCCGAAGACGGGCTTCGGCCGCTTCGCGGTCACCCGAAACGGTTTCGCGGAACAGTCGCGGATCGCTGATCGCATAGACGACGAAAGCATCGACTTCATAGAACGCGCCACCGCGCACCTGGACGCGGATGTCGTCTAGGTCGAAGCGCAGTGCCCGATCCTCAACGTATTGCACGCGGTCGGCATCCATGAAAGCGAAGGGAAGCTTGAAATACAAGCCAGGCTCCGCCTTCACATCCTGGATTTCACCGAATCGAACGACGATGGCCTGTTCTCGCTCGTTCACCACGAAAACGGATGAGTACACCAGGAAGAAAACCAGGGCGATCGCGATGAGAATCGCTGGGAGACGGTTCGAACTCATTGGTTGCCTCCCTGCTGCTGCTGGCCTGCTGAACGGTTGATTTCGTTGAGAGGAAGGTAGGGGACGACACCCTGCTGCTCGTCGATGATGATCTTGTTGGAGTTTTTCAGCACGGCTTCCATGGTTTCAAGGAATATCCGCTGCCGCGTCACTTCAGGCGCAGTGGCATACTCGTTGTAGATGGAAATGAAGCGCTGAGCTTCACCCTGTGCCTCATTCACGACGCGATCCTTGTAGGCAGCCGCCTCTTCGCGGATCTGCGCAGCCTGTCCGCGAGCCTGGCCCAGCCGCTGGTTGGCATATTGATTGGCCTCTTCGACGAAACGATCTTCGTCCTGCTCGGCGCGTTGCACCTCCTCGAACGCGTCCGCGACTTCCCGTGGCGGCGCAGCGTCCTCGATCGGAACGGCATTGATAGAGATGCCTGCCCCATAGGTGTCCATGGTCCCTTGAATGATCGCACGGACTTCCGTGGAAATGTCCTCACGGTTGTTGCGGAAGATGTCTTCCGCGGGACGGCGCCCGACGACTTCGCGCATGGCGCTCTCCGCGACCTGCTGAAGCGTTCCCGCGGGATTCTCGAGGTTGAAGAGATAGTTCTTCGGATCGCTGACGGTAAACAGGACCGAGAACTGGACATTGACGATATTTTGGTCGCCAGACAGCATGAGCCCGGCGCTCGACTGCGCGCTTCCTGCAGCACCAATGTTCTGCTGCTGTTCGGTCACCTTGACGATCTCGACGGTTTCGAACGGCCAGAAATGGAAGTGCAGGCCCGGCATGGAAACCTCTTCCTTGGGCTTGCCGAAACGAAGCTCAACGCCACGTTCATCCGGCTGCACGGTATATACCGACTGGATCGCCAGAAACGCCACGACCACCAAGGCGATGATGACCACCACGCCGCCGTTGAACCCCCCAGGCACAACGCTGCGCAAACGGTCTTGGCTCCGCCTTATGATATCCTCTAGATCGGGCGGCCCACCGTTTCCACCGCCACCGCGTGGACGGTTGGGGCCACCGCCACCGCCGCCCCAAGGGCCCTGATTGTTACCGCCGCCGCCGCCCCATGGACCGCCGCCATTCTGATTGCTCCAGGGCATCAAAACCTCTTTGCTTGTCGCTCCCACCGCACGGGAGCAGCAATGCTCCCCCGCCTGTCAGTCTCCGTTATAGGGACCCGAAGAGGCGCTTTCAACGCTGCCTCAATAACTTCCGGGTGTTTGATAACGAAATGTTTCAGTTTGTCGCGGGGCGGCGGACGTAAACCGCGAAGCGGGTTGGAAAACTATCCTTGTCGCCTTGCGGGTAGGCCGTCTCTTCGCGCTTCTCGAACACGGCCGGATCGATGGGGGGAAAGGTCGTGTCTCCATCACCGATGTTCGTTCCAACATGGGTGACATAGAGGATGTCTGCCGAGTCCAGTGCTTGCCGATAAATTTCTCCGCCGCCGATTACGCTGACTTCGGAAGCGTTGGTCTCAGCCGCGATCTGCTGCGCCATCGCAAGGGCCTCCTCCACCGAACGTGCCGTTTGTGCGCCATCGACCGCGAAGTCGAGGTTGCGGGTCACCACCACATGCGGTCGCCCTGGAAGCGGTTTACCCCCGAAGGATTCCAGTGTCTTGCGGCCGACGACGATCGGCTTGCCGATCGTCAGCGCCTTGAACCGCTTGAGGTCTGTCGACAGGCGCCACGGCATCCCGCCGTCCCGACCGATGACGCCATTCTCCGATACTGCGACGACAATGGAAACAGGGATGCGGCTCATACGGCGATCGGTGCCTTGATGCTGGGGTCGGCCTCATAACCTTCCAGAGTAAAATCCTCGAAGCAGAAGGAAAAGAGATCGTCGACGTCAGGATTGATCCGCATCATCGGCAGGCGCTTCGGCGTCCGCGTCAGTTGCAGCTTCGCCTGTTCAAAATGATCGGCATAGAGATGAGCGTCACCCAGGGTGTGAATGAAGTCCCCGGGCTTCAGCCCCGTAACCTGCGCCACCATCATGGTCAGCAGTGCGTAGGAGGCAATGTTGAATGGGACGCCAAGGAAGATGTCGGCCGAGCGCTGGTAGAGCTGGCACGAAAGCCTGCTGTCCGCGACATAGAACTGGAACAGGCAGTGGCACGGCGGCAGCGCCATCTCATCCACCTCGGCCGGGTTCCAGGCGGAAACGATATGCCGCCGCGAGTTGGGGTTGTTGCGGATGCTCTCCACGACGTTCACGATCTGGTCGATCCGGCGACCGTCGGGCGCCGGCCAGGATCGCCATTGCGCTCCATAGACAGGGCCCAGGTCCCCGTTCTCGTCGGCCCATTCGTCCCAGATCGAAACGCCGTTGTCCTTGAGATAGGCGATGTTGGTGTCGCCTCGCAAAAACCAGAGGAGTTCATGGATGATGGAGCGCAGATGCAGCTTCTTGGTGGTCAGCACCGGAAACCCCTGCGCCAGATCATAGCGCATCTGATAGCCGAAGATCGAACGCGTGCCCGTGCCGGTCCTGTCACCACGGTCGGTGCCGTGTTCTAGAACGTGTTGGAGAAGATCGAGATATTGCTTCATGCTGCAGCCGCCGATTCCTAGAGTGCCGCACCTTACCGTCTGCGCTCGTCGGCACCAATGCCGCCCAATCTCCTATCTACAGGTATATGAAGACACTGACGCAGCCGGGGACAGCAATCCGATGCGGTAATCGAGCGTTCTCCCCTTTTCAGAGAGCCATGGAAAGCCTATATGGTGTGTGCCGGACTTCGGTCCGGCTATGGCGATAAATGGTCGATGTAATAAACCTATTGGACCCGGGGGCGGTACCCGGCGCCTCCACCAAAAACCGGTCGGTCGTAAGACCGGCTTTTGATGGGGGCGAAATAGGATCGACAAGGGTGTAAAGATCGTACTTTTGCTCGGCATGATACCGCCGTTATCGGGTCACAAGTGTAGTTGCAAATGACAACAACGCTAAGGGTTATGCTCTCGCTGCCTAATGGCGGTGCGGGAAATCCGAACCAAGTCCTCTAGGTTAGCCCCTTGAGGCGGGGTCCGAAGGCACCTGGCAACAGAAGCCTTCACCTTCTCCCTTCCGACGAATTTATGTACAATGGCACCGACGCGACCGCTTTTCGGCAAGTCGTCGCCGTGGCATAAGCAGGTTTCGTTACTTGATGAAATGAGAGAAGAACCGAATGGGGCAGGATCACATCCGCTACGATATCTTGGCACAGGACGCGCTACGCGGCGTCATCCGCAAAGTACTGGCGGAGGTTGCAGCGACCGGCCGTCTGCCCGGTGACCACCATTTCTTCATTACCTTCCTGACGGGCGCTCCCGGCGTACGGATCTCGCAACACCTGAAAGCCAAGTATCCGGAGCAGATGACAATCGTCGTCCAGCACCAGTTTTGGGATCTCAAGGTTTCAGACACTCAGTTCGAGATTGGCCTTTCTTTTTCCGACACTCCGGAGCGGCTGGTGGTCCCGTTCAACGCGATCCGTGGGTTCTATGATCCGGCAGTGAACTTCGAACTGGAATTCGAGGTACCGCTGGCGGAGGAGGACGAACAGACAGACGCGGAAATCACAGCGATCCCGGTCGAATCCGCCACGCGCGCTGAAGCAGGCGACCAGGCTGGCGATGAGGAAAAGAAGCAGGCATCGGTCGTTTCCCTCGACTCCTTCCGCAAGAAGCAGTAGCGGCGGCAGGCGATGAGCGGCGATGCGATCAACCTGCGCCAGTTTCGCAAGACGAAGCAGCGCGTTGAAATGGAAAGGCAGGCGGAACAGAACCGCCTGTCCTTCGGGCGAACCAAGACCGAAAAATCGCTGACAAGGACACTCAACGACAAGGCGGAGCGGGCTCTGGATCAGGGCCGGCTGGAGACGCCGGTGGATCGGGAGTGACACCTGGCGCCGCAGGCCGACCGCGTGAATGGCAGCTTCGTGTCAAAGGGAGGTGCTGTTGATACGCAAGCATTCTGCCACGCTTCATGGTCATCGCACCAGCTTTTCACTCGAGGACGAATTCTGGGATGAGTTGAAGCGCATTGCCGGCGACCGCCAGATCAGCGTTGCCGGCCTGATCGCGGAGGTCGACGATGGCCGCGCTTCCGACAGCAATCTCTCATCGGCACTTCGGGTCTATGTTCTGCGCTCCTTGAAGGGCGGTCAGAGCCGAACTGACAACGCCGCCTAGGGCTGCACGCCCGGCAAGTTCTGGATACTGGGGGTCGTCAGCGGCGGCAAATCCTGGCGAAACACGTCCTGCGTCGGCGGCACGCTGAGTTCGAGCGCTCTCTGCTGCTCCTCACGCCGGCGCTGCTCTTCGGCCGCCCGTGCGGCGGCAGCCGCCCTCTCCTGCTCGGCCCGCGCTGCAGCCTCGGCCTGGCGCCGTGCCTCCTCTTCCCGCCGGGCCTGTTCCTCTGCCTCGGCGCGCAAGCGCGCCGCTTCCCGCTCGGCGGCCTGATAGCGATAGAGCGCCACCTCCCGGCGCAACCGCTGCTTTTCCAACACGCTCGCCTGCAGCGCCTCCACACGGCGACGCTCACGCTCGAAGGCCCGCAGCGACAGGAAATTGGTCAGTGGCGCAACGCTCATCTCCACCGAAGGATCTGTCGCACGTCCTGAATAGGTAAAGCGCACCGCTGGTTCGCCGCCGGCCAGTCCCTCATCTCCAGGGTTATAAATGACGGCAAGTTCACCCCGAAGCACATCCTCCAGGAGATCGATCCGTATCTCACCCGTGAGCCGTGTTTCGCCGGCAGCAGCCGTGACGTTCTGCGCCCTAACCTCGCCTTCCGTGATGGTGAAAGGCACCGTGACAGCCCCAAGACGCGCCTCACCGGTGCGGATCAGCCGCTCGGCAACCGGCCTCACCTTCTCTTCGGTCAGTTCACCCTCGATCTGGTCGACCTCTGCCAGTACCGCCGGGAGCGCAGCTGGCTCCATCCCCCGAACGGCCACATCCGAAAGCTGCAACTCCCCCGAGCCGTTGAGGGACGCCATCAGTTGCGCCGGCGATTGCGCCGTCGCCTCGGCGGAGATCGTCGCATTGATGCGGCCGGTGGCAACTGGAGCATCACCCGCCTGCCATACCACGGAAGCGAGATCTGCGTTTTCGACCGCAAGGCGCGTCTGAAAGATACCAGTGCCCTCGCCGTTCGACATTGCCAGCCGGCCGGAGATCCGCCCGCCCTTCCAGGACCCGGCGGCATCCTCAATCGAAATGCCGCCGTTGCGATGGGCGATGGTGCCCGTGAAGTCCGTCACATCGCCGAAGGCGCCCGGCCGGAACGTATTCGCCTGAACCTGCAGGCGGGCTTCCGCCGTTCCGAAGATCGGCAGGGAGAATGGCTTCTCCGACAAGGCGCCGGTTGCCGGATCGGCAAGCGTGCCGTAGGCAGCCTCGCCGAGCCAGGCGAGGTCCAGCGTGTCCAGCGACAGATCACCAACCAATGTTGTCACGCTCGTTGTGCGATCGATGATGAGTGCGTCGCTGGCGACGGTGTTCGCTGCAATCTCCCCCGCAAACTCGCCGACTCTAACCGCCTCCGGCGTGACTGCCAGATTCGCGGCCAGTTCCACCGGCAGTCCGGTGCCGAACTGCGGCAATCCGAAGCCGGTCATCAGCAGATAGGGCTCGAGATCCTGCGAGCGCAGTGTCGCGCTGCCCGTTCCAGTGGCAAAAGTCTGCGCTGCCAAGTTGAACGAGCCGTTCAGATCAAGATGCGTCGTGTTCGTGTCATAGCCAAGCGCAACTGTCGCCGCAGCGTCACCTTCCTGCCGAACATCGAGCGACAGCCGCCCGGAGCCATCCTCGCCGAGCGGCAGCGGTTCCAGCCCGGCCTGACCGAGCAGAACGGAAGCCTGCTCGTTCTCAAGCTGCATCGAGAGCGAAAAGTCAGTGCCGGCCGTCACGTCGAACAGCGTCGGCATGGCAAGCTCGGCCGATACGGCGCTGCCATTGCTGGTGCCGGCAAGCCGCGCGGCCGCCCCTGTTATATCGCCACCCACGGTGATGTCCGCCGAAAGCTCAGTGTCCGAATACCAGCGCCCGCTTGCCGAAAGCCGGTCGAGAAGCGGGTGTCGGGGAAGATGGTTGCGCAACATGGCGAGAAACTGAACCGGATCGGGCGCGCGCAAGGTGGCTGATCCCGTGCCGGAATAGGCCAGCAGGGAGCCGGAGAGATCGCCATGAGCGGTGATCGCCGCGCCGGCGAGGTCGCCAACTGACAACCGCTCGAGCGACAGCTCGCCCTCTGAGAGGGTGAATACCGTGTCCACATCATCAGCGGCAATTCCGAATGCGGTGAACTGTTCCGCCTTCAGGCTGGCAGCGACCTTGTGATCGAGGACGTCCGCGCCCGCATCGTTTCCGGTGATCAGAGAGGCGAGCGCCCGCATGGCATCAAGGTCGATCTCGTTGCCGGCAAGATCGAGCGTCAGCGACGGCGTCGCCTCAATGGGTGCATGTCGTTCGACACGCCCCCGCAGCGTTGCCGGCCCAATCGCGAGTTCCAGATCGTCAAAGCGCTGTAGTTCGGGGGTGAGATTGACGCGCGCCGAAAAGCCGGCACTCCGTAACTGCCGGATTGCCGGATCAACCGAGCCCGACAGCCAGTCGGCAAGCCCCGATGGCTGATTGGAGGCAAGGAGCATGTCGCCGACGAAGGAGATGCGATCCTCCAGCGCCAGTGCGCCCTTCGCCTCAACCTGGGTCCGCCCCGGAAGCGTCGCGGCGAAATTCTCGACGGTCCAGCCGGCGCCCGCAGGCCGCACATCGATCTGGATGTCTCGCACGGTGGTGTCGTTTGCCACGACCGCGGGCAGGCGGAAGCTGGCCCGTCCCGGCACCTGCGGGATCGGGATCTGTGTGGCGATGTCGACGAACGCCTGGATGCGTCGTTGCGCGGATGCTGCCGCGTCGCGGCCGGTCTTTGCCCGCTCGCCCGTGCCCAGCCGATTGACGTCAATCTGCTGGCCGTCCGCCGTCAGCAGGAACTCCGGCTGATCGCCGGTGTCGAGCGTCGCCTCGCCGGTGACGACGTAAGGATCGTTAAAAGATCCCACCTCGAGCCGGTATTCCGGAACCCGGATGCGCTCGTTGGTGAGTTGGAAATTGCCCCTCAGCCGCGGCCCGGGTGTGGGCGCTTCGACCGGCTCCGTCTCGTCTTCCTCCTGCAGGACATCGAGCGCGAACCGGCCGTCGTAGGCAGGCCGGTCTTCCGACAGGGCCAGATTGCCATCGAGCGTCAGCGCAATGGGCGCTGCGTCCGGCAGGAGCCGCAGCCTCAGCGGCACGCTCTGCTCCGTTCGGTCGGCCTCGCCCGTCGAAATGGTGAACGCCGCTTCTTCTCCGTCAAGCGAGGCATAGCCCTCGCCGCGCCACGGCCCCGCCAACGAGCCCGCAGAAAGATCGGCATTCAGGCCCTGCAACTGGCGTGTCTGACCGCTCTGCTCGTCGATGAGTTCCACCGAACCGCCGGTGATGTGCACGTCTTCGATCACCACGGTCCGCAACGGGATGTCGGCCCGGCTGCCGCGCATCCAGTCGAGAGTGCCGTCTTCAAGGATGCGGACGCGCGCCTTCGGCTGATCGATGCGCATGCCGAAGATGCGGGCCTCGCCCGACAGGAAGGGCGCAAGCTCCATGTCCATCGAGAACTGCTCTGCCGACAACTGCGGCTGCCCATCCTGGTCCTGGCCAACCCGAACATCATACAACGTCACCGACGGAAACGGCAGGAGCCGTGCCTCGACCTCACCGTGAACCGTCACCTTCTTGCCGAGGATCCGGCTCGCTCGCTGCTCGAACTCGACGCGGAAATCGCTCCAGTCGACGAAGAACGGCGCCAGTAGCGCGGCAAACAATGCCACGACCAGAAGGCCGCCGAAGGTCAAGAGGATGCGTCCCAGCAACGCCTAAGCTCCTTGTGTTCCGGAAAAGACTAGTTCCATCCGCGGTACAGGCGAGTCAAGCATCGGCAATGCTCACGGCCGGCGCAAAGATCTTGCCCGGATTGAAGATGTTATGCGGATCGAGGCTTCTCTTGATCGCCCGCATGAGGTCAACCGCACCGCCGAGCTCCTGTTCCAGGAAGCTCATCTTGCCCTGGCCGATGCCGTGCTCACCGGTGCAGGTGCCGCCCATCGCGAGCGCCCGGGCATTCAACCGCCCGACAAAGGCTTCGGCACGAGCGACGTCGGCCGGATCCTTGTCGTCGAACAGGATCAGCACGTGGAAATTGCCGTCCCCAGCATGCCCGACGATCGGCGCCAGGAAGCCATGCTCCTCGATATCCGCTTGGGTCTCGACCATGCAGTCAGCAAGGCGCGAGATCGGCACGCAGACATCGGTCGACAGACCGTTGAGCTGCGGCGCCAGCGCCCGCGACGCCCAATAGGCATCGTGCCGCGCTTTCCAGAGGCGGCTGCGCTCCTCGGCGTTGGCCGTGAAGCTAAAGCTGTCGCCGCCGCATTCCCGAGCGATTTCCGAGAACTGCTCCGCCTGCAGCGCCACTGTCTGCTCCGTGCCGTGGAATTCAACAAAGAGCGTTGGTTTTTCGGCATAGGAGAGGCCGGAATAGGCGTTGCAGGCCCGTATCTGCATCTGGTCGAGAAGCTCGATGCGGGCGACCGGGACCCCCATCTGGATCGTCATGATCACCGCATCGCAGGCGGCCTTCACCGTAGGGAAGGCGCAGACGCCGCCGCCGATCTTCTCCGGGATCCCCTGCAGGCGCAGCGTCACCGAAGTGATCACGCCGAGTGTTCCTTCCGAACCGACAAAGAGGCGCGTCAGATCGTAACCGGCCGAGGACTTGCGGGCGCGCTGGGCGGTGCGGATCTCTTCGCCGTCGGCGGTGACGACGGTAAGGGCAAGGATATTGTCCTTCATTGTCCCGTAGCGCACAGCGTTGGTACCCGATGCTCGCGTCGCCGCCATGCCGCCGATCGAGGCATTGGCGCCCGGATCAATCGGGAAGAAAAGGCCGGTGTCGCGCAGTTCCGTGTTGAGCTGTTCGCGAGTGACCCCCGGCTCGACCACGACGTCGAGATCTTCGGCGTTGATCGCAAGGATCCGGTTCATCCGGGAAAAGTCGATTGAAATTCCACCGTTTGGCGCATTGACCTGCCCTTCGAGCGACGAGCCGGTCCCGAACGGGATGACGGGCACCTGATGGCTGGCGCAGGCGCGCACGATCGCCTTCACGTCCTGCGCACTCTCGACGAACACGACCCCGTCCGGAAGCTGCGACGGCAGATAGGTCGTGGTGTGCGCATGCTGCTCGCGGAAGGACTGTCCCGTCTGGAAGCGTTCGCCGAACTGCTGCTTCAGAAGCGCGAGGACCGTCGCGATCCCCTCCTCGTTCCTCACCCCCGGCCGAACATCCTTCACCGCCATCGCATCGTCTCCCCGCATGCACTTCTCAGTGGGTTAGGCGACGCGGGGGTGTTTGTCCAGAAGCGCAGAGGCACGAACGAATACGGTCGCCGCCCTTGATCCTTCGGGGCTCATGCTGACGCGTTCGTCGCTGCACTTGATCTCCGAAGCCCTTACCCTGACGTGGGAACGAAGCGTCCCTCGAGGGCGAAGGCTCTGGCACGACCTGACAGCAAGACACACTGCTCCCCTGTCCTCGGGTCTCACTGCGTTCGCCCGAGGGTGACGAGTGGACAGACTCATCCCTTGGCGATCTCGAAATTTCAAATCGGTCGGGGCGCTGAAAGCTGCCTCGTAAAGTTAGTTTATGTGGCACCTCTCAGCGCCCCGTTCGGCGGTTTGTGCCCGCGACTCCGGTCTCTCTGCCTAGGTCTTCGAGGCGGTGCTCGTCTGGCCTTCCGAAGCACGGGCGGACCAAGTTACCGCCAACACTCCGGCGCCTTCGCCGAACGCTCGTCGTGACGACGGACACATCG
>DASYHX010000044.1:0-1800 GCA_035998065.1 Pseudorhizobium sp. | reverse complement strand
GCCCAAGCAATGCTTTCGGTTCTCGCCGGAAGGCGCTTCAGCGAGGACGAAATCAGGCGTCTTATCCGCATCGTTGTTGAAGGCATCGGTGAGCCTGCGTCGCGTTGAAGGCTCGCGATGTTGCGTATCTCCCAAACCGGTCTCTCGGAACCAGTTCGTTGACCGCAAACCCCGTCGTGGAGGCCAATCCTGATCATAGTTGATTTGGCATTGGATGACCTTCGCTCACAGGCTCATCATCTAAGCATTGGCGCGCAGCGATGTAGCCCTCGTGTCTGCGCATCGTGAGCAGCGTTGTAATTAGTGTGGTGCTGAGCGCCATTTTACTGAAAGAACGTTTTGGGAGGCAGCGGATCGCTTGCACACTGCTTAGGTAACGGGAATCGTTATGATCGCGACGAGAGCATCGCCATCGCAGATGCTCGCAGGGCGTGTTCAACCTGTCCCCTCGGTACCCTGTCGGGTTCGCGACATTGGTGCGGCACCCGAGCGCGATGCGGCCGCACTAGCTGCTCTGGGGCACAGCGTCATTGCCGTGGAGCCGACCGACGTCTCGCCAAGCGAGAAGATGAGTTTACACGCTGGCAGGGCTATCGAATGGGTAAACTAGCGGCTTCTGCCCTCGACCATTGCGGGCGCAGGGCGAGCGGTTCGAACTGATCCTTCTTACGCTGCCCGGATGCAACTTGACGAGAATGAACGACAAGCGGCTATGGGCTCACTTGTGGACCTCCTGGCAGTAGATGGGCGGGTCAACATTTCGCTTTCGCCATGGTCCTGCTCCTCAAGTCCGAAGAATGTTCGACGGCTCCAATGCTCACAAGCTTGGGCCAGTTATTTCCTCGCCGCCTCCGGGCTGCTAACGATCTTTGGACATGAACTCCTCACCGCAGGTTGGAGGCTTGGTGACCACTGCAGTTTATCGCTTCGGTGAATTCGTGCTGGACACGAATGAACGACAGCTGCGCCATGGTGGCGAGTTGTTGAAGCTGAATGCGCGCTACTTCGATGCCTTGGTGCTTCTGGTCAGGGAGCACGGGCAGTTGGTCAGCAAAGATCGCTTCTTCGAAACTGTGTGGCAGGGCATGGTGGTCGGGGACGAAGCGCTGACACAGTGTATGAAGACGTTGCGTCGTCTCCTTGGGGACAGCGCCGCGCAGCCTCGGTACATCGAAACCGTGCCGAAATACGGCTATCGCTTCGTTGCGGAAGTCGTGGTCGCGGAGGGCGAAGGTAGAGGCGAGGTCCAGAACTCGAAGGCTGGGCCACACGTCGCTGCAGCTGGACTACCGAGACCGTTTGCACTGGTTCTGGGCGGTTCAGCCGGCGGCGCATCGGCAGGTTTGATCGGCGGGCTCATCTATGGTTACGCGATCGCCTTGACGCTGGAGAGCGCAGCATCCGGTGCCGCGGTGGTCTTTTCAGGCATTGTCGCCCTGTGCGCAGTGGTCGGCGGACTTGGTGCCTTTGGCGTTTGTCTCGGAGTGCTGCTGGGGGAGCATGGCCGGCGTGGTTGGCACCTGATCGCATGCGCTGCTTCTGGCGGAATGGTTGTCGGCGGAGTGAGCAATCTGGTGGGGCTCGATGCCTTCGCACTGGTGCTGGAGGTGACGCCGGAGCAGATCACCGGTGCTGGCGAAGGCGCAATGATGGGCGCAGCGGTAGGTCTGACTTGTGCGTTCGGCGGCGCACCGGCTCAGATCACCTGGCGAGCGGCGCTTGCCTGCGCGATTGCCGGTCTCTTGATCGTTGGGGCCGGTGGTGTGCTGATGGCCGGGAGCCTGGACGCCCTGGCGGCTG
>DASYHX010000034.1:0-9252 GCA_035998065.1 Pseudorhizobium sp. | reverse complement strand
TCCGACGTGCAGGTGGATGCCATCTCGCTCTGCACGCCGCCGCAGGGACGTTTTGAGCAGGCAAAGGCAGCTCTTGATGCGGGCAAGCATGTGATGCTGGAGAAGCCTCCTGGGGCTAGCATCTCGGAAGTGCATGCCCTCCAGACCCTGGCGAAGAAGAATGCACGAACTTTATTCTCCACCTGGCATTCGCGCGAAGCGGCGGCTGTAGAGCCTACCCGCGCGCTTCTCGCCGATCGCCAGATCCGCGGGGTATCGGTAGAATGGAAGGAAGATGTCCGCCATTGGCATCCGGGCCAGGCTTGGATCTGGGAGCCGGGCGGGCTGGGCGTATTCGATCCCGGCATCAATGCTTTGTCGATCGTGACCCGGATCATGCCGGAGCCCTTCCACCTGGTGCAGTCCGACCTGTTCTTCCCGGAAAATCGCGCTGCTCCGATCGCTGCAAACCTGTCCTTCAAGACGTCCAGCGGCGTTTCGATCGTGGCGGAGTTCGACTGGCGCCAGACCGGTCCGCAGACCTGGGACATCCGCATCGACACCGAAGAGGGGCCGATCGTCGTCAGCCATGGCGGCAGCCGTATGTCCGTCGATGGCGAACAGCGGCTGGTGGAAGAGGACCGCGAATACTGCAACCTCTACAATCAATTCGTCCGGCTGGTTGGGGAGGGGCGCAGCGACGCCGACTTCTCTCCGCTGGTCCATGTCGCGGATGCCTTCATGCTGGGGCGTCGACATGTCGTGGAATCCTTCGAGGACTGAGGCTTAAGGCCCTACATCCTCCTTACGCGTGAGAACTGACATGACAAACTCTGAGAACATGCCCTCCACCGAGATCGCCGAGACCGATCACAGCCGGGGCGAAGTGCGCAAGCTGCGGTCGCGGGCGTGGTTCGATAATCCGCACAACGCCGACATGACGGCGCTCTATCTCGAGCGCTACATGAACTTCGGTCTCAGTCAGGCTGAGCTGCAGTCGGATCGCCCGATCATCGGCATCGCGCAGACGGGCTCTGATCTCTCGCCGTGCAATCGTCACCACCTGGAACTGGCGAAGCGCCTGCGCGAAGGTATTCGCGAGGCGGGTGGTATCGCGATCGAGTTCCCGGTTCATCCGATCCAGGAGACGGGCAAGCGTCCGACAGCCGGACTGGACCGTAACCTTGCTTATCTCGGACTTGTCGAAGTTCTCTACGGTTATCCGCTCGACGGCGTCGTGCTGACGATCGGCTGTGACAAGACCACGCCGGCCTGTCTCATGGCCGCGGCCACCGTCAACATCCCGTCGATCGCATTGTCGGTGGGCCCGATGCTGAACGGCTGGTTCCGAGGCGAGCGTACGGGTTCGGGCACCATCGTCTGGAAGGCCCGCGAACTGCTGGCGAAGGGCGAGATCGACTATGCCGGCTTCGTCAAGCTAGTTGCTTCCTCGGCACCTTCGACCGGCTATTGCAACACGATGGGCACGGCGACGACAATGAACTCGCTTGCCGAAGCGCTCGGCATGCAGCTTCCCGGTTCGGCCGCCATTCCGGCGCCTTATCGTGATCGCCAGGAAGTTGCCTACCTCACCGGTCTGCGCATCGTTGAAATGGTCAAGGAAGACCTGAAGCCTTCCGACATCATGACCCGCGACGCGTTCATCAACGCGATCCGCGTCAATTCGGCGATCGGCGGCTCAACGAACGCGCCGATCCACCTGAACGGTCTTGCGCGCCACATGGGTGTGGAGCTCTCGGTCGACGACTGGCAGACCTACGGGGAGGACGTGCCGCTGCTCGTCAACCTGCAGCCGGCGGGTGAATATCTCGGCGAGGATTACTACCACGCAGGCGGCGTTCCGGCGGTGGTCAACCAGCTGATGAAGCAGGGCCTGATCAACGAGGACGCGATGACCGTCAACGGCAAGACCATCGGCGAGAACTGCCTTGGTGCCATTATCGAAGACGAGAAGGTCATCCGTCCCTATGAGCAGCCGCTCAAGGAGCGGGCAGGTTTCCGGGTCCTGCGCGGCAACCTGTTCTCTTCAGCCATCATGAAGACCAGCGTCATTTCACCAGAGTTCCGCGAACGCTACCTGTCCAACCCGAACGACCCCGAAGCTTTCGAAGGTCGTGCAGTGGTGTTCGACGGGCCGGAGGACTACCACAAGCGGATCGACGATCCCTCTCTTGAGATCGATGCCAATACCGTGCTGTTCATGCGCGGCGCCGGTCCGATCGGCTACCCAGGTGCCGCCGAGGTCGTCAACATGCGCGCGCCAGATTATCTGCTGAAACAAGGGATCACCTCGCTGGCCTGCATCGGCGACGGTCGTCAGTCTGGAACATCAGGCAGTCCATCAATTCTGAACGCCTCTCCCGAGGCGGCGGCCGGCGGTGGCCTGGCCCTGCTCAAGACCGGAGATCGGGTTCGTATCGACGTGGGTCGCGGTACGGCCGACATCCTGATTTCCGAGGAAGAGATCGCGGAACGCCGGCGCGCGCTGGAGGCGAATGGTGGCTATCATTATCCCAAGCACCAGACGCCATGGCAGGAAATCCAGCGTGGCATCGTGGGTCAGATGGAATCCGGCGCGGTTCTCGAACCAGCCGTGAAATACCAGCGGATTGCGCAGACGGAAGGTATCCCGCGCGACAATCACTGAGGTGCAAAGGGCGGCGGCAGGGGGCTGCCGCCCGTGTTTTCAGCGGGCGAAATCGTACCGCGTTTTTGGAGGAGAAGTCATGAAGCTGCTAAAATATCTGACGACAGCCGCGATGCTTGCAACGATGGCCTTCGCCGCGCCGGCCGGCGCCCAGGACAAGGGTCTGGTGGGCGTTGCCATGCCGACCAAGTCCTCCGCTCGCTGGATCGCCGACGGCGACAACATGGTGAAGGTTCTGCAGGAGCGCGGCTATGAAACGGATCTGCAGTACGCAGAAGACGATGTGCCGAACCAGCTGTCGCAGATCGAAAACATGATCGTGAAGGGCGCCAAGGTGCTGGTCATTGCTTCGATCGACGGCACAACGCTTTCGGACGTGCTGCAGCAGGCCGCCGACCAAGACATCAAGGTCATTGCCTACGACCGTCTGATCCGTGACAGCGCTAACGTCGACTACTATGCGACGTTCGACAACTTCCAGGTTGGCGTCTTGCAGGCACAATCGCTCGTCGATGGTCTGAAGGCATCCGGCAAGGAAGGTCCATACCACATCGAACTCTTCGGCGGTTCGCCAGACGACAACAACGCCTACTTCTTCTACGACGGAGCCATGAGCGTTTTGCAGCCAATGATCGACAGCGGCGAGCTCGTCGTCGGAAGCGGCCAGGCCGGCATGGACCAGGTTGCGACCCTGCGTTGGGACGGTGCCACCGCCCAGGCACGTATGGACGCGCTCTTGAGCTCGACCTACTCCGACAAGCGTCTCGACGGTGTCCTTTCGCCCTACGACGGCATCTCGATCGGCATCCTGTCCTCGCTGAAGGGCGTGGGCTACGGCTCCGGCGACATGCCGATGCCGATTGTCACCGGACAGGACGCGGAAGTCCCGTCCGTGAAGTCCATCCTTGCCGGCGAGCAGTACTCGACGATTTTCAAGGATACTCGCGAGCTGGCCAAGGTCACCGTCGACATGGTCGATGCCGTCATGAGCGGCAATGAGCCGGAAGTGAACGACACCAAGACCTACGACAACGGAGTCAAGGTCGTTCCTTCCTACCTGCTGAAGCCGGTCGTTGTGAACAAGGACAACTGGAAGGACGTTCTGGTCGATAGCGGTTACTACACCGAAGACCAGATCAAGTAAGTCATTCGAGGGCGCCCGCCGTGCGGCGGGCGCCCTTTTTGCTATGCGGAGTTTCCGGATGCTTGCACCCGCGGTTTCGGCCGAACAACTGCCTATTCTCGAGATGCGCGGCATCTCCAAATCCTTTGGCGTCGTGAAGGCGCTTTCCGACGTCAGCTTCACCGTGCGCGAAGGAGAGATCCACGCGCTAGTCGGTGAGAACGGCGCCGGGAAATCCACGCTCATGAAGGTGCTGTCGGGCGTTTACCCCTACGGAAGCTACGAAGGCTCCATCCTCTATGACGGCCAGGAGCGGCGCTTTCAAGACATCAACGATTCCGAAGACATCGGCATCATCATCATTCACCAGGAACTTGCG
Organism: Pseudorhizobium sp.; assembly: GCA_035998065.1. Lineage (GTDB taxonomy): Bacteria > Pseudomonadota > Alphaproteobacteria > Rhizobiales > Rhizobiaceae > Neorhizobium. Next base: position 5,103 of record DASYHX010000034.1, on the reverse strand, counting down.
CTCATTCCGCTGATGTCGATCGCGGAGAACATCTTCCTGTCCAATCCGCCGTCGCGCTTCGGCGTCATTGACCGCTCGGCGGTTCACGAGCGGACCAAGGCGCTCCTGGCTAAGGTCGGGCTCGACGAGGCGCCGGATACGCTGATCACCAACATCGGCGTCGGCAAGCAGCAGCTTGTCGAGATTGCCAAGGCTCTGGCGAAGGATGTGCGGCTGCTGATCCTCGACGAGCCGACGGCGAGCTTGAACGAACGCGATAGTGCGGCGCTCCTCGAGCTCCTGAAGGAATTCCGGGCCCAGGGCATCACGTCGATCCTGATCTCGCACAAGCTCAACGAGATTTCCGCCGTTGCCGACCGCATCACGGTTCTGCGCGACGGTCAGACGGTCGGCACGCTGGACTGCCATGAAGGCGTCGTTGAGGAAGACGAGATCATCCGGCGCATGGTCGATCGCGACATGGAGAGCCGTTACCCGAAGCGCACGCCGAAGATCGGCGACGTAATCTTCGAAGTCGAGAACTGGTCGGTCTACCACCCGCAGCACTCCGAGCGGCAGGTCGTCAAGAACGTCTCGATGCAGGTGAAGGCCGGCGAGGTCGTCGGCATCTCGGGTCTCATGGGCGCGGGCCGTACCGAATTGGCCATGAGCGTCTTCGGTCGTTCCTGGGGCCGGGACATCTCGGGGACGGCGCGTGTCCACGGAAAGGAGGTCGATCTTTCCGACGTCCACCGCGCCATCAAGGCAGGGCTCGCCTATGTCACCGAAGATCGCAAGCAGCTTGGCCTGATCCTGCCGGAAGACATCCGAAAGAACGTTTCGCTGGCACACCTCGGCGGCGTCTCCTCGCGAGGCGTGATCGATGACATCCGCGAGATGAAGGTGGCGCAGGAGTTCCGCAACCGGATGCGGATCAGGAGCCACAACGTCTACCAGGAGACGGGCAAGCTGTCTGGTGGCAACCAGCAGAAAGTCGTCCTGTCGAAGTGGCTGTTCACCGATCCCGACGTGCTGATCCTCGACGAGCCGACCCGCGGCATCGATGTGGGGGCAAAGTACGAAATCTACTCCATTATCAACGAACTGGCCGATGCCGGAAAAGCTGTCATCGTGATTTCGTCGGAGATGCCCGAATTGATCGGCATCTGTGACCGTATCATGGTGATGCACGAAGGCGATTTCGTCGGCGAGGTGGCCGGAGAAGAGGCCACCCAGGAAAACATCATGCGTGCGATCATGCGCCGCAAAGTGAGGGACTAATGAGCAATCCATCCAACACGATGGCTGCACCCCAGCGCGGGACCGGCTTCTGGAAGGAGAACCTTCGCGAGTACGGGATGATGATATCGCTTCTGGCGATCGTCCTTTTCTTCTATTTCGCCACCGACGGCGTCGTCCTGAAGCCACTGAACGTGACGAACATCATCCTGCAGAACAGTTACATCGTCATTATGGCGCTGGGCATGCTGATGGTGATCGTCACTGGACATATCGATCTTTCGGTCGGATCCGTGGCTGGGTTCATCGGCGCGGTGGCGGCCATGCTGATGGTCCAGTACGACATGAACTTTGTCGTGGCTGCGGTTCTCTGCCTTGCCCTTGGCGGCCTGATCGGGGCGATGCAGGGCTTCTGGGTTGCGTACTTCAAGATCCCGTCGTTCATCGTGACACTCGCCGGCATGCTCGTCTTCAGGGGGCTGATGATCGCGGTGCTCAGCGGACGCTCGATCGGGCCCTTCGACCCGACGTTCCAGAAGCTATCGTCCGGCTACATTCCCGAGCTCTTCCCTTCGGAGAGTGGCTTCTATCTCACGTCACTGATTCTCGGTCTCGGGTTGGCGGGATTGCTGGTATGGCAGAACTTCAAGGGCCGAGCACGGCGTGTTTCCCACGATGTGGAGACGGAGCCGTTCGGCTTCTTCGTCGGCAAGAATCTCCTCATGTTTGCGATTGTCAGCTACGTCGCCTACCTGATCGCGGCTCATCGCGGCATGCCGAACGTGCTGATCATCATGGCGCTGCTGATCGCGGCCTATGCCTTCTTCACCAACCGCACCATCTTCGGGCGGCAGATCTATGCCGTGGGCGGCAACGAGAAGGCCGCAGCACTTTCGGGCATCAAGACGGCGCGGCTGACCTTCTTCACCTTCGTCAACATGGGCGTGCTCGCAGCGCTTGCCGGTCTCGTCTTTGCCGCGCGTCTCAATACCGCTACGCCGAAGGCCGGTCTCGGTTTCGAACTCGACGTGATTGCTGCCTGTTTCATCGGCGGGGCCTCGGCCTATGGCGGCGTCGGCAAGGTGACCGGTGCCGTCATCGGCGCCTTCATCATGGGGGTGATGAACAACGGCATGTCGATCCTCGGCATCGGAATCGATTACCAGCAGGTGATCAAGGGTCTCGTGCTTCTGGGCGCCGTCTGCGTCGACGTCTACAACCAGCGCCGTTGATCGCCGGCTATTGCATCTTCCGAATGGCCTGCCTCGATACGGGGCGGGCCATTCGTCTGTTCGAACTGGAACATCCGGCGGAACCGCCACAGTCTCCGTGACGTTCGTGGTTCTTTAGCTGGAGGTTTGAATGCCGGATCAGGTGCGGTTCGAATGGTTGGCGCGGATAGGCTATAGCGCCCGAGGTATTGTCTACATCCTCGTAGGCGCCATGGCGCTTCTTTCGAGCTTCGGAGGGCGGCAGACCGATCAGGAGTCGGCGCTGCAGATTGTGTTGAACCAGCCCTTCGGCTGGATCTGGTTGGCTTTGATCGGGGTGGGCTTGATCGGCTTTATCGTCTGGCGCCTTGCGCAGGGGATCCTGAACGCCGACGATCACCCCCACAATGCGAAGGGTTATCTGATCCGCATCGCAATGCTCATCAGCGCGGCCACCTATACCGGACTTGCGTCCTTTGCCTTGCGGCACGCCCTGCAGCTTTCCATCGGCGGCGGATCGGGGAACAGTCGGGAAAGCTGGACATCTTGGCTGATGCAGCAGCCGTTCGGTCCTTATCTCGTGGCCATTGTGGGACTTGCGATCATCGGTGGTGGGGTGGCGCAGCTTGTGAAAGGGGTGAAGCGCAGATACCTGAAATACGTGAGCATCTCACCAGAACGGAACCGGGTGCTGGACCTCATCTGCGTCTATGGTCTTACCGCACGAGGCGTTATATTTTTCATCATTGGGGGTTTCTTCCTTTACGCGGCCTGGGCTGTCGATCCGAGCCAGGCAGGAAGTACGGCCCAAGCGATGGACTGGGTGCGCCAGCTTCCCTTCGGCGGGATACTCTACGGGTTGATTGCTCTCGGTCTCTTTGCCTTTGGTGCCTATGGTTTGATCGAAGCGAGGTATCGCATCGTCGAGACGCCTGCGCTATCTGATGCCAAGCGTCCGCTGAAGGCGTAAGGGCCGGACAGAGAAGGCAGAGAGTGATGGCATATTATCATCGGTTTGGGCGCAGAGTAGTCGATAGGGTTATGACCTTCGAGCCGATCGCGCTGGTGCTGTTTGCGGTGGCCGCGGGGGGGCTGTTCGTCTTCTTCCAACTGACGGGAGAGGTTCTGGAAGGGGAAACGCGTGCATTCGACGAGAGCGTGCTTTTGTTCTTCCGCAGCGCCGACGATCCGGGTCAGGCGGTAGGTCCCTTCTGGCTGCCGCTGGCGATGAACGACATTACAGCGCTTGGGGGAACGACCGTTCTCTCCATGATGACCGTCCTGATCACCGGCTATCTTCTCCTCGCAAAACGCCGAGCGATTGCCATCTTCACCTTCGCTTCCGTTGTCGGTGGTTGGCTGTTGAGTGCTGCCTTGAAGCTTGGTGTGGCACGACCGCGGCCGGATATCGTGCCGCATTTCGTCGAGGTCCATGACCTCAGTTTCCCGAGCGGTCATGCGATGCTATCTGCAGTAACCTATCTGACCCTCGGGGTTCTCTTGTCACGCGCGGAGTCTAGCCATATCACTCGAATCTACACGATCGGGGTCGCGGTCTTTTTGGCGCTGATCATAGGTTTCAGCCGCGTTTATCTCGGTGTACATTACCCCACGGATGTTCTCGGGGGATGGTGCGCGGGCGCGACCTGGGCGCTTGTCTGCTGGCTGATCGCCCGCCGCTATATTGCCCCAACCCCGGGTTAGGCAGGGCTTGGTCAGGGTGGGGAGAACGCCGTTTGCGCTTGAGCGAAGCGGCGCCAACCTCTAGACCTTGAACGGCTGGATACCGGCCGACCAGAATTCAGGTGGGACACGTTGATCGATCCATACGATACCCTCGGCGTTGCGCGCGATGCCGATGCCGCACAGATCAAGACCGCATATCGCCGGCGAGCCAAGAACGCTCACCCGGATACCGGCGGCGACGTCGACACCTTTGCCAGGTTGACGATGTCCTATGAGCTTCTGTGCGATCCTGTGCGGCGGAAGGTATTCGATGAGACGGGTTATGATCCGACACTGGCGGACACCAAGGATCTTGAAGGCCTGCTCGTCCTCGAGGGGCTGATCAACGATTTCATCCTTGACGAGCGGGAGCCGGGGAGCTTCGATCCCGTCGCGGCCATGCGGCGCAAGCTGACGGACAAGATCGTTAACGTGCGCTTCCATATCCTTGAACTGGAGCGTCACCGAGCGCGTATCCGCAACCACATGGATCGCATCGGTCGTCGTCCGGACACGGACTTCTTGGGAAGCATGATGCGCGCGCGCAGCGATTCGATCACCGATGCAATCGTGAAGGCAGAGGGCCAGATCGCGACGATCGAGCAGGCGTACCAGATGCTGGAGGGCTATTCGTACGAGATCGAAATTGAAGCGAAAAGCGCGGCAGAATAACTGCGGCTCTGGTCTCCGCCTCCGCCGATCCTAAGTCCTTAACCTCCAACGAGAGGATCGGGCTTATGAACATCGACCACTTCCTGCTGGATGAAAATGACTGGGTGCCGAACAATCCGCGGCTGCCGATCATTCTGTATAGCGGCGTCGGGGCAGAGGGTGGGACGCTCGCGGAGACCTTCGAGAGCCGGTTCGCTGAAGCCGGCTGGCAGGGCATCTGGCGCAACGGCATCTTCGACTACCATCACTACCACACGACCGCCCATGAAGTTCTCGG
>DASYHX010000537.1:0-7025 GCA_035998065.1 Pseudorhizobium sp. | reverse complement strand
CCGGTAGCGGATCGTGCGCCATCCGCTTGGGGAGGCGACGGCGCAGGCATGTCATACTGAGGTGCGCAACTTCAAAGGAATGCCGGTTCGCACCGCGAAGACGAACTTCAGGGCCGAACGGCTCAGCCGTGCCGTCGCTGCTCCCATGTGGCGAATAAGCGGGCGATGACGATCCGGGGGGCTTCATCTGGAAGGTCAGACATATAGGTCGCGATCCTATCCTCGTCCCAGCCGCGACGCTTCAAACGTGACCCTATGACTGGTATTAGCTCTGCCAAGTATGCGCGATACTCAATATTCATTCGATTTATTTCTTCTGTCGATATTTTCATATTTTACTTATGCGTAGCCATATCTACGAAGGTCTTTTAAAGTATTGACGCAGTCAAAAATATAAACTATAAATATTCAATAACAAGTGTAGGGAATTGGTCTGTGATCCCGCAGACAACCCGCTGCCCAATGACTGTGTGAACCCGCCCGTAGTTGGGCGAAGCTGGGACGGGAAGACGCCAACACGAGGCGCGAAATGCCAGCCGATAGGCTTGGCGACTGCCGAAGCGGTGCAGGATAAACAGCCGCTTTGTAGACGGGAGATACGTGCGCCATGCTCACGACCTCCCGGCTCGCTTCTGCGTCTTGTGTTAACAGGCTGGCGGGAGGCGAGAGCTTCCTCACGGATAACCACGATTTGGCGGAAACGCCAAGGAAGAGCGCAGCAATGACCGGTCCCGGATCGTCACGATGTCGAAGGCGTAATAGCCTCAAACTGCGAAGCTAACAGTCCGACACCTCAGTGCATGTCGATTATCTTCCCCCACTCATCCACCATGCCATATTGTGGCGTGTCGAGATCGCTAATTGCTCTCGTGGATGAGTGGGGGGGGATAGAGCTATGTCCTTCTCCCTAGTGCAGGCCTAAAGCTGCGCTTCAAGAAGATACTGTTAAATTGCTGCAAGCGATGACAGCGAAAAGCGCAGCTTGAGCAGTTATCTCGCCGCAGCCTGTGGATCGCCCGATGGCGATACGCAGTTGAAATAATATACTCTCTGACATGTTCAGCAAGGGTTTGAAATCAAAGCCAAGCGCCGCGAGGCAGGAAGCGCCTTAATGCGGCATGCGGTGTTAGCTTGCCTGCTTGAACTATCCGTTCATTGATTCCGAGCGATCGTAGGTGCGCAACTGCTTGCGCTCGAAGTGCGGGATCAACATCGCGGTTTCGGCGCGCATAAATATCGTCGAGGCACCATGCGCCGTCGCGTCTCACCAAATAAATGATGGCCGATCCTCGATTGGTGACGAACTCACCCAGTGAAACTGTGCCTTCGAGTAGATCAGCAGCGTAATTCCGAGAGCAATTCCGATACTCCATAGCGATCCGAGCCAAGCTCGGGCCATCTTCGATGGGACGGTAGGCATCCGTCGAAGGAACGGGCGAACGTGCGAATGCGCAGCGCACCACCCATCTACCGAAAAAGTCCTGCACCTCTCCACGACGACGAAGTTTGCGCAAACCGGAGGCAAACGCTTTTTGGTCGATGACGTGAGACCTGAGCAGTTCAACTGCGGCGGTGATGTTGCGAGCCTCCGAACGATCGCGAATGCGCCCGATCAAGTCTGGATGCAGCAATTCGTTCGGCAGAACGCACGCGATTTCAAGTCGACGCTGATCGACCTTTTCGAGCCTCTTAACTGTTGTAGCGATTTCCGGACGACGATGACCACGAAGGAGATGGACCAATAGCCAATAATAGCCGGGAGCATGAGGTTGAGAACCAGAACGCCGCAAAGCCCCCCGCAAGCCCTCGGGAAGCTCTCCGTAAGCGGCTCTCAAAATGCTGATATGGTTTGCACCTGCAAGAAAGCGGGCAACGTCAGCGTCTTTTGCCTGACGCGGTTTCGAAAACGGCACCTTGGATCGCCGTGTATGGGATGCGACGAAGGCGGCGATAACCTGCCGACGTTCATCGCTGGCTCGAAGAAAGTGACCAGCAAAGCCGGGAAGGTGGTGGTCCAACTCGCAAATTTCTGAAAGGACCCAACCAGATACAGCCGCAATCCCTGATATACCTTCCTCCTCGATCAGCCTTGCCAGCGTCAATTATAACATATCGAGGTCGCCGTTGTGCACATTTGATCGGCGGGAACGTCCGCCGCCCTCGCGCACACGGCAGAAACTGATACCGAACGGGACATGGACTTGCTGAGAGAGTTGCAGAAAGCCCGGTCTGAAAAGGGGCTGTCTCAGTCCGTATTGGCAGACCGGATTGGCGTTCCCCGCTTGACAATCACTCGCTTGGAGGCGGGCAGTGGTTCAATACAAACCCTGCTTGCCGTTATGGCTGCGCTTGAGTTTAGAATTTCCGGGGTAGCGCGCGGATCGACGTTGCCGCAGCAGATTCGTGCTCGGCGCGAACGGTTCAAGCTGACGCGAGACGATGTGGCCTCAAGGACCGGCCTCGACCCACGGACAATCGAAGCAGTTGAGCAGGGGCGAGGGACCGTTCGCTCGTTATTAGCTCTTCTTAACGAGATAGCGCCCCGCGCCAAGAAATCCGATCCACCGAGAGCGTCTTGGGCATACGACCCTCGTGGCTTGGAAGAGCGCGATAAGCGCTTCACCCCCGGCTGGTTCCTTGCCCACATTGTTGAAGCATTTGGATCGATTGATCTGGACCCATGCGCGCATCCAAACTCGGCGGTGCGGGCGTGCCGTAGGATCATCCTTCCCGAGAACGGACTGACCGCGTCATGGCATGGGCACGGGCTGACCTACATCAACCCTCCATTCTCGGGAGTGGCTAAATGGATGGCGCGCGCAGCAGATGCTTGGGACAATCGCGAGGTCCAGAAGATCGTGATGCTCGTTCCGGGCAGGACCGACTCACCCGTGTTTCAACAGCGGATCAGCAGGAACGCGGACGTTCTATTTCTTGCCGGGCGAATGCGGTTTGAGAGCCCGGAAGGGTTGGCTTGGGCCGCTCCCTTTTCGCTTATGGTTGCAGTCTGGGGCGCAGCAGACTCTGAAATAGAGCGGTTTCAGTGCTTGGCTCCAAGCGTGCGGATGCGGCCGTGGGAGACCAAAAATCCAAGGATAGGTTCAGAAGAGGCCAAGGGAGGCTTGGTGGTCGATGTAGAGGCGTAGAGCCGCGACCTTCCCGAAAGCACCATTCGACGTGTCGAGCAGATACTTGGCGGCGTTGTGCGAGATCAAGCTACGAGCTTGAACTAAGACGAATTCGTTCGGTGTGATGGTCGCTTGGATACAACTTTAGGGCGGAGGAGCGGCGATCGTCACCGCATCCTCACTGATGGTCCAGTTATTACCTTTCTAAGCTGCCGATGCCGCCCTTCCGGCGCTATTACGTATCGGAAAGGGCCTGATCTCCCGAAGTAGATGTTTCTCGACTTCGCCAACGGGCAACTCAGGATAGTAGGCATGAAGCTCGACAATGGAGCCTCCCGCGATCATCGCGCGGATTGCCTCCGCATGGGACTGTCCGCGATCACTATGCTTGAAGCCGTTGTTGTGCTGCGCTTGCCGTTCCGGGATATTGACCTCAGCTTTTCCGATATAGATTACCCGCACCGATCCATCGATCTTATGCTCAACCCAAGCGTAAACACCCGGTCGAATGTCCGCGACTTCACAATGAGACCGAAGGCGGCGCTCATTTCTCATTGGATCGCGCCGATCAACAAAATCATACTCATGGATGGTTCCAATGCGCTCGAAAAGGCGCATGACTTCAAGGTGATTCATCAGTCCTCCCATGTGCTCGGCATTAGTTTGCACACCACGGTTAAGATTGGCTCTTCACAGAGTCTGCCACCGCGCGGTTGTGAACAGGAGGGGAACAAAGCGCTTGCACGCAAGGACGAATATCGTCAAAGTGTCGCAATTCGACACAGGAGTTTGGTATGAGTGCCCACCGCAGACGTATCGCAAGCCGCTCTGAGTTCCAGCGGCTTTGCGATGCGGCTGGCATGACGCTCGACGATGCGGCGGGGCACTTGAAGGTTTCGAAGCGGACTGTCGAGCGTTATGCTCGCGGCACCACCAGACCGTCACCGCTGGCCGTGAGCGTGCTTCGCAACGCTGCGAAGGGGGCGGGCGCTGAGCCCGAACCGACTTCGTTCCGATTCATAGATTTGTTCGCCGGGATCGGCGGGCTGAGGCTTGGCTTTGAAAGCATCGGCGGACATTGCGTTTTCACGTCTGAGTGGGACGTAAACTCACAGAAGACCTATGCGGTAAACTTCCGGGACAACCACCCCATCGGTGGCGACGTTCGCGAGTTTTCGAAAGAACCGAGCAAGATACCGGAGCATGATGTTTTGCTCGCCGGTTTTCCGTGCCAGCCGTTCTCTATCGCCGGAGTGTCCAAGAAGAACGCCTTGGGTAGGCCCCATGGTTTCCTGTGCGACACTCAAGGAACCCTGTTCTACGATACGGCTGAGATTATTAAGCATCACCGGCCTGAAGCCTTCATCCTTGAGAACGTCAAAAACCTCGAAAGTCACGACAAGGGCCGAACCTTCGCTACTATTCTGAACGTGCTACAGAACGAATTAAAGTATCATGTTCAGTATCGCGTGATTAGCTCCGAGCCGTGGGTTCCCCAAAAGCGTGAGCGCATCTTTATCGTTGGATTTAAGAACCCGACGACATTCGACTTCGATAGTCTCATCGTGCCAGAGAAGGGCAGCGGCCCAAAGCTTGGCTCGATCCTTCAACCTCACGATGAAGTCGATCCGAAATACACTCTCACGCCAAAGCTGTGGGAGTATCTTCAAGCCTACAAAGAGAAGCACCAATCCAAGGGCAACGGATTCGGTTTCAGCCTTTTCGGGCCTGACGACGTGGCGCGCACCCTATCCGCGCGCTACTATAAGGACGGCTCAGAGGTTTTGATTGATCAGCCCGGTAAGCGGCCCCGTCGTCTTACCCCACTCGAATGCGCACGGCTAATGGGGTTCGAACGGGAGGGTCGCCCCTTCCGCATTCCGGTATCTGACACGCAGGCTTACCGGCAGTTTGGCAACGCAGTCGTGGTGCCGGTTGTGGAGTTCATAGCAAAGGCAATCGAGCCGCACCTTCGCGCCGCAATCGGGCGCTCAGTGTCCGTCGAACAGAAGCCACCCGCCGTTCACGCGTCCGAAGGAGAGTTAGTGGATGGCTGATGTTGTCTCGGCTGCGGTTCGCAGCCGGATGATGGCTGGCATTCGCAGCAAGAACACCAAGCCGGAGATAATCCTTCGCAAGGGTTTACATGGTCGCGGCTTCCGATTTCGGCTCCACAACAAGAGCCTACCGGGGAGCCCCGACCTCGTATTCGCGAGGCGAAAGGCAGTGCTGTTTGCGCACGGGTGCTTCTGGCACGGACACGACTGCCACCTCTTCCGCTTGCCCTCAACGCGCCGTGAGTTTTGGGAAGCCAAGATCGCGAGGAACAGGGAGGTAGATCAACGCGCAGAGAGGTCGTTGCTTGCGGCGGGGTGGCGTGTCGGCGTCGTTTGGGAGTGCGCATTGAAGGGGCGCGCTCGGCTGCCGCTGGACGAAGTTCTCGAAACCTGTAGCCATTGGCTTGAAGTGGACACGGGCACGCTTGAAGTTAGGGGGACGATAGGTGCGCAGGGGAATGCTATCTGATCAGTTCGTGGCGGTCGCAGCGAAGCGGCTCGCGGCGGTTGATACCCGACGCACCACGGCGAATAGGCATCGTTCCAACCAACACGAAGTGAACGGCTCCAAGGTGCTGATGCGCATTCTTGGGGACAAGCCTCGAAAGCTATCGAGGGACGGCGGACCCGATGCTCGGTTTCAGGCCACTTACATTTGGCTGGGCACCGAGCAGGAGGCCATTTCCGAAGAGGGCCGTCTTTCTTGGTATGACAGTCGCGAGCGGATCGTAACTCGATCTGCCGAATGGCGTCTCTACTATCAGTCAAACAGCGTTACCGATCTGATGGCACCCGGAGACACGCTCTTCGTTGCACTCCGTCCTGATGATCACCTATTCTTCATCATCGCTCCTGACGGATCAACAATCCAAAGCCAACTACTTTGGCTTTTTGGTTTGTCTGAGCAGCCGGGATTAGAGTTCGAACAGCGGGAGCTAACGACTGACGGAGGTGGCGAGTTAGATTTTGCTGCCCGCTATATTCTCGATGAGCTTGGTATCGATCCGGAGGAGCCGGAAACCGAAATCCTCGATCGTCTGATAGCGCCTTTCCGCTCCAAGTTTCCAACCACGCGCATCTTTTCGGAAGCAGCCCGCAAGTCGCTCCCGGATGTATCGCCCCGCGACGCGCCTGATCTCGCGTTGGTAACTTGGATGGATCGCGAAGATTCGATGTTCCGCCGACTTGAGCGGCACATCGTGGCGGAGAAGATTGCGAATGGCTTCGTTTCCGCAGGAGACGCGGACGTTGATGGCTTTCTCAAGTTCTCGCTAAGCGTCCAGAACAGACGCAAGGCACGCGCGGGCCAAGCGCTGGAGCACCACCTCGAAGCTTTGTTCAAGGCTAACGACGTTCGATATTCGCGCGGGGCGGTGACGGAGAACAAGAACAAGCCCGACTTCCTGTTCCCCGGCGCGGCCGAATATCACGACCCCTCGTTTGACCCTGCTGCGCTGACGATGCTGGGCGCGAAATCATCAGTGAAGGATCGTTGGCGACAGGTGCTTTCGGAGGCAGTGCGCGTCCCAGAAAAGCACCTTCTCACCCTTGCACCGGGCATCTCAGAGAATCAGACGGACGAGATGAAGGCGAAGTCGCTGCGGATTGTCGCGCCAGTGACACTCCATTCGGCTTACAAGGCGTCACAGCGCTCATGGCTGATGACGGTGAGCGACTTCCTTGACCATGTTCACGAAATGCAGCGACGGCACGGCTGAGCCGTTCGGCCCTGAAGTTCGTCTTCGCGGTGCGAACCGGCATTCCTTTGAAGTTGCGCACCTCAGTATGACATGCCTGCGCCGTCGCCTCCCCAAGCGGATGGCGCACGATCCGCTACCGG
>DASYHX010000530.1:0-1699 GCA_035998065.1 Pseudorhizobium sp. | reverse complement strand
GCTTCAGCGGAAGAACAGACGCTTCGTTCAAGCTTGTCACCACCATGACCAGCGACGCGAAAATGGAGCTCCCTTGACCTGCCCCCCCCCCGTGGGTTCGTCGATCATAACGAGAGTCTGCCGGCTTATGCTCTGCTCCCCAAGGTTGGACCGCCGGATGGTGGAATTTTCCGGCTCCTTTGCGATGGCGGGCTGGTGACGCCGTCGGGATAGTGCATGGCGGTCGGAACGTTGTCTCCGGTCGCGCTGTGGGGTCTGACCTCATCGTAGTCTCTACGCCAAGCATCCAGCTTTTCGCGGGCATCTGCGAGGCTCATGAAGTTGCCATTGTTGCGCCATCGGTCCGAGCGACGATGGCGACGCGCGTTCAGGCATTCCGCCCGGAGCTTCGAATTGAACGCTTCGATGAAGCCCCTCGCCATCGGGCTCGAACCGATGGCGCCATCGGGCTCGATCCGTGGGCTTGCCGGGGCGTGAGAAGTCCAGGGTGACGTCGTTGGCATAGGCCCACAGATTGAGGTCGCGTGAGATGAACGCGCTGCCGTTGTCGACCCAAATGGTTTTGGGATAGCCGGCCTTGGTGCAGACCCGTTCCAAGGTCTGGACCACGTCCTCGCCTCGGTAGGCGAAGCGGGGATCGGCCGCCGGGCAGAACCGCGAGTGTGTGTCGACCACTGTCAGGATGCGAAGCTTGTTGCCCAAGGCCAACTGGTCGTGGACGAAGTCCATCGCCCAAACCTCGTTCGGACCTGCGGCCTCCTGGCGGTCCTCGCGCAGCTTGGCCTTTACGCGCCGCTTCGGGTGCTTGTGGCGTAACTGCAAACCCAACCCATTGTAAATCCTGCGGGCCTTCTTCATGTTGATCTCCCTGCCTTCACGGCGCAGCAACACATGCACCCGGCGATAGCCATAACGCACGCCAATCGCCGTCGGGCTTGAACCGATAGCGCCGCGACGGCTCATATCTCTGCAATCTCCTTGATCCGCCTTCCGACGGCTGCCTGGTCGATGCGCCGGAACTTGTAGTGGAAGGTGGACGTGTCAAATCGCAGGGCCCTACAAGCTCCGAGGATCGACACGCCCCAATCGATGCATATCCCGCGAACCAACTCGCGCATCCGGCCAGGGTGAGCCAGCAGGCGCCACCGGTTCAAGCCAGCTTGCGAACGAGCTTTCGGCGGATGACATCCTGCAACATCTCCCGGTCGAGTGTCAGGTGGGCCACGATCTTCTTGAGCCGGCTGTTCTCATTCGGCGCGGCGCTCGGACCGATGGCGCTTGCGCCTCATTCCAGCGCATTCAGCCGGCGCATCTCGTCAGGCAGCAAACCGCCGTAGCGTTTCTTCCAGTTGAAGTAGGTCACCTGGCTGATCCCGGCCTTTCCGCAGACCTCCGCAACCGGCGTCCCTTCCTCGCCCTGCTTCAGGATGAACGCCTTCTGTTCACTCGGGCTTACGCGGCCCCACCGGGGCCACGGTCCCTCGCTCATCAGTGAACTTCGATGCCTTCATCGTTCTCAGCTCCTCTCCCAGCCAGGGAAGATTAGCCGAATACGCCAGTTTCAAACGGCCCAGTTCTCAGAGGGCAGAGCAGTGCCTCGATTCACTCTGGCGTCCTCGGAAAATTTTGTTTGTTATTCCGTGTGCGAGACCGAGAGCCGCGTTCACCTTGGCACGCAGCTTCCGCAAGTTGTGTAATC
>DASYHX010000510.1:0-8880 GCA_035998065.1 Pseudorhizobium sp. | reverse complement strand
TTCCTTGTTGGGCCTGCCGTCGCCGTCACCTTAGGCGGGATCCTTGGCCTGCGACTTGGAGTCCCCGTTACTGTACGAAATGCGAGCTTCATTGTTATCGGCATGTCCATGGGAACTGGGCTGACGCCAGAGGTCTTCGTCGCAGCGAGAACTTGGCCGTTAAGCTTCATGATGGTTCCCGCCACGGTTCTCGTTCTCCTCTACTCCGCGACCTGGGTCCTGGAGCGGTTCTTTGGCTATGACCGCACCACAGCCCTGCTCGCAGCGTCGCCTGGGCATCTAAGCTATGTACTGAGCCTCGCGGCAGACACCCGAAGTGACCTTTTGGCCGTGGGCGTGATCCAAAGCGTGCGGGTTCTGGCGCTGACGTTGACCGTTCCGCTGCTGGTCGATCTTCTGGGTCTGGTGGGACCGGAGCCTCGTTCGGCCCTTCCTTCGCTGGAAGTCGCGCCGCTTTTGGCGTCCTTTGGAGCGGCAATCCTGCTTGGCCTCCTGTTTCAGCGCTGGCGCGTTCCAGCTGCACTTCTGGTGGGTGGAATGCTTTCCTCCGGATCCACGCACCTGACGGGGTTGATGGTGGGGGAAGTGCCTTCGTGGATCATGGTACCCACCTATATCGTCCTTGGCAGCATGATCGGGTCGCGGTTCTCTGGTGCTTCCGTAAAAGCAATGCGAACTGCCTTCCTGGCCGGGGCCGTGGTAACGGTCCTCGTGGTTGTCCTCGCTGCTCTCATCGCAGCCCTGGTCTCCTGGCTTGCGGCCGTGCCCGTGGACGCAGCTCTCATCGCCTTCGCGCCAGGAGGACTTGAAACCATGGCTGCAATGGCCGTGATGCTAAATGCACAGCCTACCTATGTGGGCGCTCACCACGTGCTGCGACTTCTCATCCTGTCGGCGCTGATGCCCTGGGCATTGAGAAAGGATCTGCGGACAAAATAGCCGCACGCGTAGATCATCCAGGCATGCTCTTGTGGTGATAGCTGAAGATGCGCTAGCAGGCAGGTCAGGCATTAGAGGTAGGAAGCCATGTCCAACGAACATCCAACCGCCGTCATCGTCATGGGCGTAAGCGGTGCAGGGAAATCCTCTGTCGGAGAGCGCCTCGCGGCAAAGCTGGGATGTGACTTCGTCGAAGGAGATCGGCTTCATCCGGCTTCAAACGTGGAGAAGATGGCGAAAGGCATTCCGCTCACCGACGATGACCGATGGCCTTGGCTGGATCTTGTCGGGCGGGAACTCGCAACCTCCATCGAGAAGGGGGCAAGCCTTGTTCTCTCCTGTTCTGCTCTGAAGCGAATTTACCGCGACCGCCTGCGAAAGGCTGCAGGGGGGCAGCTCCGTTTCGTCTTCCTGAAGGGAACCCCAGCGCTGCTTGAAATCCGGATGGGAGAGAGGACTGGCCACTTCATGCCGCTTGCCCTTCTCCAGACGCAACTGGCGACGCTGGAAACTCCGGAAGGGGAGGAGGGCGTTGTTACCGTCGATATAGATGCCGACCTGGAGCAAATCGTCGAGGCTGCTTATGCGGGACTGAAGATGCAGCCTATGTAAAGCAGGAATTAACCATCGGCATTCGATAGTACCTTCTTAATTACGAAGATGTTGAGCAAGGATTCTTCGAGAGGATGTAGCGGGCGCCAGTCCACCACGCCCTCGAAGCGTGAGGCGGCGGCCGTTTACTGATGTGCTTGAGGAAAATTGATGCCCGATTTGAATGAGTCTGCGACGCGGGGTCAGCTTCGGCGGGTTCCCAAGCAGGAACGCAGTCGTGAAAGAATAGACGAAATTCTTAAAGTCTCCATGGACCTGATCGGCAGGAAGGGCATCGACGCAGTCACCATGAAGGAGATCGCCGCTCTATCGGGCGGCCCGATCGCGTCGGTCTACCAGTATTTTCCGAACAAGACGGCGATCGTGGCCACGCTGTATGAGCTTTACGCCGACGAGGTGAAAAGCATGATAGAGACCGGAATGGCCGGGGTGAAAAGCCCTGACGATGCTTTCACAGCGATCGATATGTTGATCGATGGCTACTACCTGAAGGTAAAAAACACGCCAGCTATCCAGGATCTTCTGAATGCTGCGCAGGCAGACAAGAGCTTGGCAGAGCTCGATCTAGAGCAGTCGCGAGTGCATAGCCGCATCTTCGCTGGCGCGACTTATTTCCTTGTGCCTGAGAAACTGCGCGAAGAGTTTACGCGCACGGTACTGTTGACGTTCCACCTGGCGGCCGGGGCCGTCCGCCTTGCCCTCCTGGTGGGCGGCGAGGAGGAGGCCTGGGTTATCCACGACTTCAAGGTCACCGCAAACGTTCAGTTCCGACGCTTCATTGGTGCTCCTGACTAAGCGATGCCCCTGCTGCATTCATAGCCCAAGCCGATCCCGCAATCCGTACCACCAGGCCCCAAGCGCCGTAAGCGGTACGCGGAAGCTTCGCCCGCCGGGGAAGGGGAGGTTTGGCAGCGAAGCCCATATGTCGAACCGCTCTGCGTGCCCCGCCACCGCCTCGCCGAGGATCTTCCCAAGAAGATGGGTGGTTGTGACCCCGTGACCGCTGTCCCCATGGGAAAAGTAGACCTTGTCGCTTACGCGGCCGACATGAGGGATCCGTGTCAGCGTCAGCGCGAAGTTGCCGCTCCAAGCATAGTCGATCCGCACGCTCTTGAGTTGAGGGAAGGTCTTCAGCATGTTTGGACGGATGACGCTGGTCAGGTCCTTGGGGTCATGACCGCCATAGCCGATACCGCCACCGTAAAGCAGACGATTATCAGAGGTACGACGATAGTAATCCAGGATGTAGTTCGCATCCTCCACGCAGTAGTTCGCCGGGAGAAGGCTTTCGGCCAGACTCGGCTCCAGCGGCTCGGTTGCCATCACCTGGCTTGAGACCGGCATCATGCGACCATGGATCTCGGGCAGAAGGGGAGAAAGATAGGCATTGCCGCAGATGAGAACGTAGTTGGCGCGTACCGTGCCCTGCTGCGTCCGTACTACAGGGCGTTCTCCCGGCTCAACCTGCGTTACCCGCGATTGCTCGAAGATCCGCCCGCCCAGCCGCTCTACGGCAGCAGCCTCTCCGAGAACGAGATTGAGGGGGTGGATATGCCCCCCGAGCCGGTCAATCATGCCGCCGGCATAGCGTTCGGTCCTGACATAGTGCCCCACCTCGTCCCTGGTCACCATCTCCAGGCCGGTGTGCCCGTGCTTTTCCCAGTGAGCCTTGTGGGCCTCCATCTGGCGAAGCTGCTTCTCGGTGAATGCGGCGAAGAAACCGCCGTGCACGAGGTCGCAGCCGATGCCATAGCGGGCCACGCGATCGCGGATGATCTCGCCACCTTCGAGCGACATCTCGCCCAGCCTCCTGGCCTTGTCCTGGCCGTAGCGCGCGGCAATGGTCTCGAGATCACGGCTATAGCCATTGACGATCTGGCCACCATTGCGGCCGGACGCGCCGAAGCCGATCCGCTCCGCTTCCAGCACGACCACTGAATAGCCCCGCTCGCATAGTTCCAATGCGGCTGAGATGCCGGTGAAACCGGCGCCGACGATGCATACGTCTGCCTCGACCTCGTCTACGAGCTGTGGACGGACCGACTTGTCGTTCGCTGTCGCCGCATACCAGGAGTTGGCATGTCTGGGGTTGTCGCTGATCTTGTAGGTCATGTCACACCGTCCTGATATAGGCGTCGTATTCGACGTCGGTGACGCGAAGGGAAAATTCCTGGATCTCCTGCTGCTTACAGGCGGTATAGAGCGCGCGGTACTTCGGACCCAGGGTGGCGTAGGCAAAGGTGGATTTTCCGAACTGCTGCACCGCATAATCCCAGTTGGTCGGCAGCGGCTCGTGACTGACCGCATGCTCGTCCCCCGTGATCGCCCCACCTGGATTGCGTTTTTCGCGGATCCCGGCCAAGGCGGCGCTGAGGATCATCGCAAGAACGAGATAGGGGTTGGTGTCTGCGCCGGCCACGCGATGTTCAATCCGCGTCGCGGGCTTGCTAGCCGTAATGACACGCACGGCCGCAGAGCGATTGTCGAAGCCCCAGGAGGCGTAGGTCGGTGCGTGTTCGCTCGGTCGCAGCCGGCGGTAGGAATTTGCGTGCGGAGCGAAGATCGCCATGCTTTCCCCCATGTTCTCCAACAGGCCCCCTACCGAATGGAACAGTTGCTCGGTCGGACCGTCGGCACCGGCGTAGACGTTGGTACCGCTGTCGTCGAGCAGGGAGAAATGCACGTGCATCCCATTGCCGGCCTGACTGCCATAGGGCTTCGCCATGAATGTGGCGTCAAGGCCGTTGGCTCGCGCCACGCCCTTGACGATGCGCTTCAACAGCAAGGCGTAGTCCGCCGCCTTCAAGGCATCCGGGACATGGTTGAGGTTGATCTCGTATTGCCCAGGTCCGTTCTCCCGCAGAGTGGTGTCAGCGGGAATGCCCTGCGCACGCGCTGCTGAGGCGATGCCATGGAAGACATCCTCAAAATCCTGAAGTTCGGAGATGGAAAGCACCTGTGTCTGTCCCGTGTGCCATCGCCCATCGCGTGAATTTGGGGGGCGCACCGGGTCAAGGGCTGAGCGGACTGGATCAATCAGGTAGAACTCAAGTTCAGTCGCCACCACCGGAGTGAGCCCCAGCCGATTGAACCCTTTCAACACATTGGCCAGCACTTGGCGTGGATCCCCATGAAAGCCGTTGCCATCGGGATCGCGCATGCCCAGAAGCACCTGAGCAGTCGGGCGGTTCAGCCAGGTGACACGCGAGAGCGTGCCCGGAATAGGAAAGCAAAGCCCATCCGGATCGCCGGTGCCTTCTGCGAGACCCGCCGCCGTCACGTCGCGGCCCCACACGTCGAGGGCATAGACGGAGCGCGGCATCGCCATTCCGTTCGACAGGACGTCCAAGGCTCGTTCGCGCGGGATCCATTTGCCTCGCGGAACTCCGTTCACATCGATGACGAAGGCCTCCAGGACCTCAATGTCGGGATTACTTTCAAAAAAGACCTGTGCGGAACCAATATCACTCATGAAACACCAGAAACTGTTCATCCATCTGCGCAAAGAGCACCCGAGCCCTATGCGGCCCCGCTAGCGATGAATTGTTCTGGGATTGTAGATCAGATATCGAACCATATTCACACCGGCCTCGGCCAGGCCGCTCATTCCCTCTCGGAACAGTATCTGCAATTGCTGCCGATGGCCAGTCAGGCCCCGATACGCTCTGGCCGGTAGGCGGAAATGTCGATAAGCGGCGTCTCGCCCGCAATTGCCTCGGCAAGAACCTGCCCCGTTACCGGACCAAGCGTCAGCCCGTGATGGGCATGTCCGAAGCCAAACCACAGGCCCTTGTGGCGCGGGGCCTTCCCGATCACAGGCATCATGTCGGGAGTGCAGGGTCGGGCGCCCATCCAAGGGTCGCTGTCCAATCTCTGGCCAAGCGGGAAGACGGTGCGGGCGACATCCTCGGCGCGATCCAGTTGGACCGGCGTCTTCGGCGCATCCCGCAGAGCGAACTCTGCACCCGTGGTCAGCCGGATGCCCTGCTTCATCGGGGCAAGGAAGTAGCCGCGTTCCGCATCCATCGTCCAACCGTTCAGCTTGGCGCCACCTTCAGTGCCGTAGTGCATGTGGTAGCCGCGCTTGACGCCGACGAGGAAGCGATAGCCAAGCGGTTTCGTCACCGTATCCGACCACGGTCCAAGGGCGACGACCACGTCCTTCGCGTCCACAATGCCGTCCCCCGCCACGATGCGCCAGCCGTTTGCCGTCTGCGAGAGGCTTTTGGCATCGCCTGTAAGGAAGCGTCCACCAAGCTTCTCGAACAAGCGGAGATAGGCCATTGTCAGCGCGTAAGGATCGCGCACAGACCATGGGTCTTCCCATTTCAAGCCACCGACAAAGTCCCGGCTGAGGCTCGGTTCCTGTTCGGCGATATCGGTGGGCGTAAGTTCACGGAAGCTTACCCCGTATTCTTCCCGCAGGCGGAACGCCTCCTTCAACTCGCCGTCGCGTTTGGCGGAGGACCGGAAAACCTCCGTCCACCCCTGCTTGACGATCAGGTCTTGAGCGCCGGCTTCTTCGATCAACTCGTTGTGGGTGGAGATCGAGTGTTCGATCAGGGGAGCGTAAGCCCTGGCAATCATCTGGTGTCGGCTCAGGTTCGAGTTCCACCAGTATTTGGCAAGGAAGGAGGTCACCCGAGGAATGGCTCGCCAATGGTAGTGTGCATCGATCCGGTTGTTCAGCGCGTAGCGGAATATCATGCCGAATTGCTGCGGAAAGCCGTAGGGGACGACGCCTTCGCGCTGGATAAGTCCGGCGTTTCCGTAGGACGTCTCTTCGCCGGGCCCGCGGCGATCGACCAGCACCACCGACTTGCCCCGCCGCGCAAGCTGAAGTGCTGTGGAGACGCCGATGATGCCGGCGCCAAGAACGATCGCATCCGCTATCATCTCTGGTCTTTCCAATCTCGTTGTTGCCGGGGCGAACATGCCGAGGACGGTGCTGCGGTGCAATGGAAAAATGGTGCCGGCAACACATTCCAGCTCGACGCAGGTCGGATTGTCATCTTGATTTGCTGGGTGACGGCCTTAAGGCTTCCACTCTAGTGCTTCAGGATTGGTGATGACATGAAATTTGGAACAAGTGGCCTGAGGGGATTGTCTTCAGACCTTAAAGGTCCGGCATCCTATCGCTATGCCGCTGCCTTCGGGCGATACCTTCTGGAAAGCGGCAAAGCAAAGCCCGGCGCGACGATCCTTCTCGGCCGCGACTTCAGGGATTCCAGTCCTGAGATTTCGCTCCGTTGTGCGAACGCCCTGAAAGATCTGTCTTTCAACGTTGTCGACTGTGGTACCGTGCCCACGCCCGCGTTAGCCTTGCATGGGCTGGTAACTCAATCCGCATCGCTGATGGTCACCGGATCGCACATTCCCGCCGATCGCAACGGGATCAAGTTCTATCGGCCCGATGGAGAGATCGACAAGGATGACGAGGCTGCAATCAGCGCCCTCGTGGCCTCTATCGATAACAAGGAAGAGACCCGAGCTACGACCGGTGTTGGAATGGCGGACCAACTTTGCGCCGGCCGTTTCCTAGAGCGAAACAAGATGCTCCTGCCTATGAATGCGCTGAGTGGCTTCAGGGTCGGGGTCTACCAACATAGTACTGTTGCCCGCGACATGTTGGTGGAAGTTCTTGCTCATCACGGCGCTGAAGTCTTGGCCTTTGGACGCTCGGACACCTTCATCCCGGTCGACACGGAAGCGGTCGGCGGCAACACGCGGGAGAAGCTCAGAGCTTGGGCCAGCGATTATGCGCTAGATGCTATCGTCTCCGCAGACGGTGATGGCGACCGCCCCCTGGTTGCTGACGAAACAGGAACTTCGATACGCGGGGATATCATTGGCCTCATCACAGCCCACTTCCTTGACGCAGACGTGGTGGTCACCCCAGTTACCTCAAATTCAGGCATCGAGGCTGCTGGGCGATTTGATGTAAGGCGGACGCGCGTCGGATCACCTTATGTCATCGCTGGTATGAACGAAGCGGTTGCCGCCGGGAAGAAGCGCGTTGTCGGCTTTGAGGCAAACGGGGGAGTTCTTCTCGGGAGCGATTTTAAGATCAATGGTGCCTTGCTAAAGACGCTGCCGACGCGTGATTGCTTTCTGCCGATCTTGAGCCTCCTGTTCTATGCGCGCAAACGGCACATGCCGCTCTCTGCGGTGATAGGTTCCTTCGATCTTCCGGTTGCCGCATCCGACCGGCTGGAGAACTTTCCGGTCGAGAGCAGTGAAAAGCTTATGACTTCTCTTCGCACAGACAATCAGGCGCTCCTCCGATTTCTGGCGCCGATCGGCGAGGTGGAGAATAAAGATGATCTAGACGGCCTGCGCGTCACGTTGAAGGACGGGCGCATCGTCCATCTAAGGCCATCGGGTAACGCCCCGGAGATGAGGTGCTACGTAGAGGCGCAGACAGAGGAGGCGGCGACTGAACTGTTGGAAGCCGGGCTGAGCCGCCTTCGTCAATGGCAGAACTCCCACCGGAGATGTGACGAACGAACAGGAACATATTCAGCCCCTCCATGTTCGCAATGCAGCTAGGAGAGGTTTAGATGAACATCCGCGTCCTCATGATTGCTCTTATCATCGTCGCGCTGGCGCTCGTAATATTCATGTGGCGACCATTCCAGCAGACAGTTGTCGAGGAGGAGCCTGGCCAGGCACCGCCACATGCGATCGACCAATGATAACCAGGAGACGCTTCTCAGCGTTCAGTCTTCTTGCTGTAGTTGATTCGCGTCTCGCGAGAGGCATTGGCCAGATTATCATCGTCCTGCCCTAAGGCCCCTTTGGGCTTGCCTGAGCCAATAGCGGCTTCGCGCTCCATCTCCTGCTGCTGTTCTAAGTCATTTCTGTCTTTCCTGCCCATCAAGGACCTCCCGCAACCGCGCCAGCGACAGCGGCGGCAAGTGCGACGATATCGATCTTGCCGCTCACCTCCAGACCATCACCCTCATTCACTGTCAGCTTTCCCTGATCCTGAGCTGCCTGCCTTTTGAGCTCCGCACGGATCGCATCTTCTATTTTCTCTTCGAGCATCTGATGACCTTCCAAGGTTGCTTCGCCGTCAGGCGCTTATCGGTACGCATCGTTGCCGCTCTTTCCTGGGACGGCCCGATCGAGGTCGTACCGGGCCCCTTCCGGCACAGCAATCTCGCGGAAATTCGCCGCAAGTTCGCTGAGCTTGGCCGCCATGGCCGCTCCCTTGACGGGCCGACCATGTCCGGAGATGAGGATGTCCGGGTTGAGCCTCGACAGCAGCTCGGCGGAATCTTCGGACAGCTCCCAGTCCGGTGTAAGATAACGCGGAGGGCCGTGGAT
>DASYHX010000440.1:0-7159 GCA_035998065.1 Pseudorhizobium sp. | reverse complement strand
GTCTTTCGAACTTGCTGCACGGCCGAAGGATCATTCCTCTGTTGTCTACCGTGCCTTCTTGCGCAGCGACAGAATTCTTCAGCCGGGCGAGATCGCGGTGGCCTGTTATGGAATACTGCCGCATGGGTTTCTTCCACCGCGGCCTCTGAACCCCGACCTGGCGACCTACCAATGGTCCGTAGAGATTTCGTTGGTGGACTTCGCCTCATAGGCTCTGCCTTTCTCTCTCCCACGCCGTTATCTGTGCAGCGCAGCCGTAGTTCAGGGTGCCGCAAGCGCCCTTTTTACCCATCTGCCTCACGGTCTCACACACCGCCAAAAAACAACTCGCCAACCCGGCACAGGCCGGGAAGTCATTGATGTTGCTGATGAAGATGCTCTTGAAGAGGCTCGCAAGAATAAGGTTTTTTTTGGAACTGTTTGCGGCGGTAGCGCTTTGGACACTGTGCGTACGGAGAGGACACCGTGTCCCTTGAAGTCCTGCGTATGGAGAACAATCACGAGACAGAGAGGTAAACGTCCATGAAGATGATTTATGTCGCCGCCCTTATGGCAGGTACCGCGCTAGCCCCGGCAAGCGCTTTTGCACAGCAGACCCCAGCTGCTGGCAACACCCAAAACGCCGCGTCGCAAGCGGGACGGGCCAATCCGGCAATGACCCGGGTTCAGGAACATATTCAGCGCGCCATGCAGGCGCTCGATAACAATGATATGCAGGCTGCACGCCAGGCGGTGCAGGAAGCCCGCCGTCAGCTCGCCCAGCAGGCTGAGAACGGCGCGCGCAACACTGCTGCTACCGAACTTCGCGAGCCCCTGCAGCAGGCCGAGCAGGCACTTTCGCAACAGAATGCGCAGCGTGCTGAAGAGGCCCTTGGCCGCGTCGAGGAGCAGATGGCAAGCATGGACCGCCAGCGTCAGGGTGGCCAGGGCGGTGCGGATGTCGTCGTCGAAGACGAGGCTTCCATTCGGGTAGAAGTGCCCGAACCCGACGTGACAGTGCGCCAGGCAAACCCGCGCGTTGCCGTGCAGCAGCCGCAGCCGGAAATTATCGTTCACCAGCCGGCGCCAACCGTGACGGTTAACATCCCGCAGCCCCAGATCACCGTTCGGATGCCAGAGCCGGAGGTCAATGTCAGCCAGGCACAGCCGCAGGTTGAGGTCGAGCAGGGTCAGCCGCAGGTTGACGTCAGCGAGAGCCAGCCGCAGGTTCGCACCGACCGCGACAATCAGGAACAGGCCAATGTGCAGGTCCAGCGTTCCGGCCAGCCGGTGGTGAACATCCAGGAGTCCGAGCAGCAGGCACAGATCCGCTATACCTCGGAGGAAGCTCAGGTTCGCGTCAATCGTGCTGAAGGCGAGCCGGAGGTTCGTTTTGAAGACCAGAACCGTCAGCAGGCTGCCAACGACGCGGATCGAATGAACCGCAACGCATCGGAACAGCAGGCTCGCAACAGCGAAGATGGCGCGGAGCTTGACGAGCAGAACACGGCGGCCATCTCGCAGGGTCAGCCGCGTGACGATCTCAACACCGCCATCGGTGCCGGCTCGACCCGCGACGTTGCTCTGACCGTTGACGACATCAAGGACTACGACATCGTTGGTGCCAATGGTAACAACCTTGGCGACATCGAGGATGTTGTGAACGTCAACAACCGGCTTTACGCCGTCGTGACCTCGGGTGGTTTCCTTGGTCTCGGGGAAAACCGTGCGGCGGTTCCGCTCTCGGCCCTTTATGTGACCGACCAGGAAACGCTGTTGGCGCCTGATGTCAGCGAGCGCCAGATCGACGGCATGGCCAACTTCGAGAGCGACCGCTACGAGGCGCTGCCTGATGACCATCCGGTTACACTCGGCGCTCAGTAAAGCCCCGACATGAAAGATCAAAAAAAAGGCGGCTGGCAACGGCCGCCTTTTTTCGTTGTCGATCTTCGGTAGCCCGGAGCGCTCGGCAGCAGCAGATGCCGGAGAGACGATTCGAAGGTCGCGAAACAGATCGGCTGCTCCCTCGTTCACTGAATAGCGAAAGGAGTGCATATGGATCTGTTCTTCTCCCAGGCTCTGGATGCAACGACGCTCGCCATCGAAGCTGTCGGCGTCCTGGTGATTGTGGTCGGCGCCATTGTTGCGGGGATCACGTTTTTCAAGAATCGGGCCCGCGAGGAAGCCTATCACCAGCTCAGATCGACGCTCGGACGGGCCATCCTGCTGGGACTGGAGCTTCTGGTTGCCGCAGACATCATCAATACGGTGGCGATCGAGCCGACCTTGGACAGCGTTTTCGTCCTCGCCGGCATCGTCCTGATACGGACCTTCCTCAGCCTCTCCCTGGAGGTTGAGATCGAAGGCAAGTGGCCATGGCAACATTCAAAGCCGAGGAAGGACGGTGCGGAAGGTGAGTGAGCCGGATCAGAGGTCGGATCGTCGCGAACTGGCGGAGGATCGTACCGATTGGGCGGAGGACCGGACCGTTCTTGCCAATGAGAGAACCTTTGGCGGCTGGTTCAGGACCGGCATGGCTGCGATCGCGGTTGCGCTCGGATTCCAGGCTCTGTTTCGCGCCAGCGACCCGACCTGGCCGGTCCGGATCGGCGCCAGCATTTTCGTGCTGGTTGGGATCGCCATCTTCTGGCTCGGCCTCGCTTCGGCAGGAAAAGTCCTGAAGCGGCTTAACCCTCATGCCGTGTCGGTACCCGGACGGGGAAGGCTGGTGATCCTGACCAGTGCCGCCACGGCAGGAGCGCTCTCCGTGCTGATGGCTCTCTGGTTGCTGTAGCCGGAGGTTTGCCGCGGCTGTTGCGTTCCGCCTGTTTCACTGGCGTGAAACGGGGAGCTGTTTCTCGCCGCCCGCTTCCTCCTCCACGCCACCCAGAGCAGAGCGGGCGGCTTTATCGATCCGCTCGACGCCGAAGGCGATCTGCTTGCATGTGAAGGAAATGGCAAAAAGGTGCTGAACCTCCGTCACCGCGCGTTTCTGCACCGACAACTCACGGGAGCACTCATCGAGCGATTTCATTGCTGCCGCCGGGGGGCTCCAGGGCTTTGGGGGTTGCGACTGTCTGATGCAGGCGCTCAGGCGCTGCAGGTGGTCGGCGCTGTCGCGTATCACGCGGTCGATCGGCTCGGCGATCGGTCCGGGCTGCCCGGCATGGGGGAAGGGTTCGACGAGTTGATCTAGCAGGACAACTCCATACCAGAACCTCTCGATTTCGCGCCGCAATTCGTCCCTGGCATCGACGGCGGCGCTCGTGGAACGTAGCCGCGGTTGCGACTGACGAAGCAAGTCGCGTGCTTGAGCTAGCTCGGTTTCCACGGCGTCGCGCGACACGCCTGGACCATTCTGCGGCCCGTCGACGAAGTGTCGGCGGTCCCGCCCGATGAACGCGCCGATGGAGCGCAGCGCGTTGGCCAGGTGCTCGTCCACCTGCCTGTGCGCCGCGCGCGGCATGACGGCGGCAGCGGCGGCGGCACCGCACAGCGTGCCCAGCGCGATCTCGCCCGCCTTCAGGACGGATCCCTCGACCACTTCGACGCCTGGGGCGAGCACGAGCATTGTCACGGTGACAAGGCCATAGCTTAGTCCGGGACGCAGGGCCGAGAGTGCGGCCATGGCGGCCACGCCGGTGACCAGTCCGGCAAAGGTCTGCCAGCCACCACTGCCGAAGGCAAAAATGGCGATCAGACCAAGCAGCAGACCGGCTCCACCCCCGGCCATGCGTCGCGCGGCGCTGCGGATAGTTCCGCCGATGCTGGACTGGACGACGAAGACGGCCGAGAAGACGACCCAGGACACGTCGGGGAGGCCCAGGGTCTTCGCGATGCCGAAGGCCAGTGCCGCGCCGCCCGCCGTCTGGATCGCGAGCCTCAGCGGCCGCAGTCCGGCGATGCGACGGAGCCAGCCGGCGATACTGCGGTGGCGCGATGCTGCGGACATATCTTTGCTTGGAGTGCCGGGCATGATCGAGACGGGCGAATTGAGCGAGCGGGGCCGCAAGGGGAAGACCGCGATGAAGTTTGGAACGGCGTAAGCTACGCCCAGATCGTCAACCGCCGGCGCCGCCATCTGTTCCGGACGACCGGCGAGGCGTTCCTGATGGCAAACGACGTGTCGTCGGAGATGGTGTGCCCTTTCTTTGGGTTGTGCCAGGGCGATCGTCGGGTCTCACTGCGTTCGCCGAGGATGACGATGAGACAGACTCCTCCCTTGGCGTTCTCGCTTTCGCAGATCGGTCGGGGCGCTGAAAGCTGCCTCGTAAGATAATTTTATGTGGCACCTCTCAGCGCCCCGTTCGGCGGTTGTTATCCGCGACTCCGGTCTCTCTGCCTAGGTCGAATGGGGAGGTGTTTTCCGCCGGTTTTCCGGACCCGGAGTTTGCTCCGAGCTTTCGTCGGACCCGAAGATCCGGCGACATCCTCGCCATCGACCCCCCTGTGTGCCGCACAGGCACGCCCGGCGCGCTCTTTCGGGCATCAGAAGCAGGTGGCCGGTCCGAAACCATCTGCTTCCCCCGTGTCGCCGGAGGGAGACCATTTTCCGCGGACCCCGATGATGAAGGTTCACGTCGTCCCTTCACCACCAGCGCCGGCCCCGCCTCGCCAGGACGCCTCCTGGTGTATCCGCGGCGGGACAGGGGAAGTTTAGGCACAGGCTTGGGGGGTGGGGACGGAGGGGGACGAAAATTTCTGTAAGATGTTGAAGTTGTTGATGGGGGTGCGTGAGAACGTCCCCCTCACCAACAAAATCTGAAGTTTAGCCTTCGGCTAAGCCTTCGATTTTGTAACCTCTCCCACAAGGGGAGAGGGAGGGCGCCGAGGGTGCG
This sequence comes from Pseudorhizobium sp., assembly GCA_035998065.1. Classification (GTDB taxonomy): domain Bacteria; phylum Pseudomonadota; class Alphaproteobacteria; order Rhizobiales; family Rhizobiaceae; genus Neorhizobium. The sequence continues at coordinate 2,342 of DASYHX010000440.1, read as the reverse complement.
GCCCCGTCTCCTCTCCCCTTGTGGGAGAGGAAGAAAAATCGGCGTCTTAGCCCGAAGGGGTAAGTGCCAGATTTTTCAGGTGAGGGGATCATGCTACCTTTCTCCCGTTGTGGAGGGTACCCCATGCGCCACCAGCCGCCGCCGATCAACCGGGGCCGCGCCCGCGGCATGCGGAGGGATCCGACGCGCGCGGAAGACATGCTGTGGGAGGCGCTGCGCGACCGGAGGCTCGACGGCGCCAAGTTTCGCCGGCAGGTTCCGCTCGAGCGCTACATCCTCGACTTCGTCTGTTTCGAACGCCGCCTGATCGTGGAGGTCGACGGCTGGCAGCATGCGGATAACCGAGCTGACGGGATCCGCGACACCTTCTTCCGGTCGCAAGGGTTTCGGGTGCTACGCTTCTGGAATGAGGAGGTGGAGGAGAATATCAACGCTGTGTGCCTGCGGATACTGGCGGAACTGAGGGATGGGGACGAATGAGGCGCTGTCCTCTCCCCTTGTGGGAGAGGAAGCAGCTACAGCATCTTAGCTTCAGCTAAGTGCTAGAAACTGCAGGTGAGGGGTGTTGTGCTCGACCTCCCACCCCCTCACCAACAAAATCTACGACTTAGCTGCGCTAAGATCGTGATTTTGTAACCTCTCCCACCAAGGGAGAGGGAGGGTACAAACCTTCGGGCCTGCTTCCGAGATCGAGTCAGCGTAGTGGGGTGAACTAGTTTGCATCACGTCGAGCGACCCATTGCGTATGTTCGCGTGAGAATGCCAGTTCCGCTTCGTTGACGAAGTTCGAAAACTCCTCCTCTGTTTTCATTCCATCTGAATTACTGCGGGTTATTCCAATTTCATGGGCAGTCAGATTGTAGCTTGCCATCAGCTCGCTGTGCCGCTTCATCTGCATCCAGCCGATCGCAGATGTAACAAGAACAATCAACGGGTCGAACGCATAACTTGCCCAATTGAGCCCGAGCTGCTTAGCGTTCAAAGATAAGGCGGCGAGCACATACACGACGATAGTGGCAACAACCCATGCGCGAAGAGCTCGCCTATTGGCTGCTGATTTGCGGGAGTACCAAAGGCGCTGATTGTCGATCCTGTTCTCGAGATAGTATGCTCTTCGTTCGTCTAGCGGTAGCTGGCGTACCTCCAGCATACTGTTAGTGAATTGCTCCGCATGTGAATTCTGCAGATTCTCTGCGAGGTGATGGTTAGCCTTGAGGATGTCACGTAAGAGGTTTCGGAATTCAGCTTTGGGCTGCTCGATACTATGCGCATCTTGGAACGGATGAGCACGCATCGCGAACCTCCAAGTTGACGTCTTCACAGATTCAGCCAACGCTCTACAACGGTACCATTCCTGTTCAAGCTTTTTATAGAACTTGAAAACGAACAGGCCGGCCAACAGCACCAGGAGGAGCGTGAGAGCCAGTGGGTTCAGGCCGGAGACATCCCTAGTGGCGCTTAACGCCGCTACGCAAAATAGCAGGAAATACTCGCTTCTAATCGTCCACCAAAAAGCTTTTTGTGCAGCTGCGGACGCATCGTCGGCGCTCTTGTAAAGTGCAGGGAATTCTAACGCCGATTTTGTCATGAGATTCGCCGAATCCCTGCAACGATCGAGTCCCCATTCCAGTTGACCACCATATCCGACGCGGCAACTACTGCTGACGGCATCACTCGCGCAGAGCGAGGTCTTACTCCCAAGATTGGTTTTCCGATGCTTTTAGCAAAGTCCATCTCGAACTGTATCCAGTCGCTATGGTTAGTCCACATTCCCCCAATAATAATCACGCACTGCACTGGCCTGATCTGATTGCGTAGCTGCTCCTTCATACTCGCTATGGCCATTGGGCCGAATGCCTTGGTGACGGGTACTGAATAATTGCTGAAGTTGAAATAAGGCCTGTTGCTCAGCAACCTAACCATCGCCAAGTACCGCTCGCTGTAAGACCATGAGTGGCTAATGAAGATGCGCTTGGACATAAAGAGAAAGCCTGTGGCCGACGTTGTAGTCTCGAGCGTTTCCGTTTCGTGGTAGCGGCAGCAACTATGAATAGAAGATCCCGGCGATAGCCCGCCTCTCCCGGGATCTTCTTTGTAGGTTCCTAAGAGCACCCGCTCGTCGCACCGCACGTGTCGCACTTCTCACACGTCCCGTTCCGCACCATGGTAAAATTCTGGCACTCGGAGCACATGTTGCCCGTGTAGCCTTGTGCGATGGAGCGCATGCGGCGTTCGGCTTCGACCTTCTTGGCTTCCGTCTTGGCAGCGGCAGCGTCGGCGGCGGCTTTGTCGGAGAAGAGGGCGGTGGAGGCCTGCTGCTGTTCGGTGGCAAGCTCTTCCGA
>DASYHX010000391.1:0-3465 GCA_035998065.1 Pseudorhizobium sp. | reverse complement strand
GACAGTATCGGCGTGGTAGCGTTCCGACTTTCTCCGCCCTCTGTGCCCGTCCCCCTAGTATCGTCTGTGTTTGCCTTCATGGCCTCCTCCTCTTGAGAGAACGACCAATTGCGCTGTCAGTTGCGCAGCGGCGATGCTTCGCCTGCCCACTTGCAGCACGTCTCAAGCGCAAAGTTACGAAATTCTAAGCACTCGCGACGATTCAGGGCTATTCATCCCAAATGGATGCAGTCGAGAAGCACTATCATAACCTTCGCGCCAGATCATGAGTATCTGAATTGACTGCAGGGAGGCGACCATGGGCCTAGACAACGCCACCTTGTTCGTTGCGAACATTGTCATCCTGCTCGTATCAGTCGCAGCCTATTTGGGCGTGTGGCTACGCTCCCCGGCAGACCGTCACTGGCTGAGTTGGATCACGGCTAATTTCGCTCTTGCGGCGGGGCTGGTCCTCTATCTCACCGCACCAGACCTGCCCCCGCACCTGGCAGTGTGGCCCGACGCGTTTTTGATAGCAGGGTTCAGCCTCCGCTTGGCCGCAGCGCGGCAATTTGGCGGGAGATCCATCCAAAGTCCAATGGTGTGGGCCCCGGCCCCGGCCTTTATCGTACTCGCGCTGCTCTCATCAGACCGTGCCGCAAACTATTCAGCCGCAAACGTTGTGCTGACTGCCCAGGCTTTCCTCGTGGCATACGAATTCTGGCGTGACCGCCAGGACGGACTCCTGTCGCGAGTTGGCCTGATCGGCGCCTATGGGGTGATGGCGATTTCCTTTGGAGCCCGAGCCTTCCAGGGCCTGGTCGCCGCAGATCAGATCAGTAGCTACATCCCCTACGATACCCTCCTGGAGGTGCACCTCGTAGTGGCGCTCTTCCATCTCGCCACCGGCACACTTCTCGTGCTCTCGCTGGCCGCAGAACGTACTACTGACGCTTTGCGGCAGGCAGCAATGATTGACCCATTGACTGGGCTCAATAACCGCCGGGCTTTCGATGCATACCTTCGAAGCAAGCTTGCGTCCGGCTCCGGCCAGTTCGCTCTAGTGCTGTTTGACATCGACCACTTCAAAAGGGTCAACGACCGACACGGTCATGCCGCAGGAGATGCGGTGCTCAAAAGCATCGCCGATCTCCTTCTTCATGGAACCGGCAAGGGCGATTTCGTTGCTCGCATAGGTGGAGAGGAGTTCGCGCTGATCCTTTCCGGGTTAGATACCGATCAGGCGTTCGAAGCGACCGAGCACCTAAGAAAGTCCATCACTGGGGCGGATATTACCCACGACGGAGTTGCTATCCAGGTGACCGCCAGCGCGGGCATCTGTCATTCCACAGAAGGGCACACCTACGACGGCTTGCTAGAGGCTGCAGATCATCAACTTTACCGAGCCAAACGGAGGGGGCGGAACCGGACCTACCGGCGGACCTCTAGAAAAGGCGATGAGATAAACGGCCTCCTTCCCGAGAGTTCAGGTGCGGTCGCGACCAACAGACTACCGGTACAGCGCCTCCTGCAAGGCCGCTCCAGATGAGGCCAAGCCGGATCTCTCCCGAAGAGCCCTCTCGCCGCCTCCTGGCCGGCCACATGCTGAGTTCCAGAACAGACAATCGTTCCGCCGTGGAATGACTGTGATCACAGCACGGCCCTCCGCCATGCTATCCTGTGTCCGTTGCGCCCGACTTAGATCAAACAGGTGCGGCGCACTTAACCACCCTGGCAGCGCCTTGACTGAACAACAGCATTCATCGTGCAGACCCGCACTCTCAAAGGTCACCATTGTGCCCCTGGAGCGGACCTCCCGCACATCAGCAATAGTCGCTTTCGCAGCGTTCGTCTCCGTGTTCCTGATTGCAGCCTCGGTTGCCGCTACTGGGCTCCATCTTTTCGCGTCGGATGCGTCGGATCAGCTCGTAGCCAACTACGTGTTACCGCTGTATCGGGGCCATTAAATACGAGGCCCACCTTGATTGGGCTGCTCGCTTATCGAGACAAGGTCCTCACTGAGATGTCTCAGCTGCAGCACCACCGGGACACCGACTTCACTGCGACAGGAAGCCCCGCAGCCAGCCTCGACCGAGTCAGCCAATCTGTGCCAGAAGGCTCATCTGAAAGCAGGGAGACAATGGTGGCCGCGACTTGCAGCACGTGCGGCGCAAAGTCGGAGTGGATCCCACGCGACAAGGGCTTCACCTATTGGCTGTCGGACGAGCTACGAGCCAAGTGTCCGCATCTGATGGGCACCGGGGGTAAAGCCCAGCCTTACTGCCCTCGAATTGGTGAAGCCGTTTACAACGACTTTGACCGGTGGCGGCGCAACGCGCCGTAGCACCCTGCGCGGTTGTCCTCTCCGCGCCATAGCTCTATCTTCCCGCCGCGGCGGAGCCGGCTCGAGCGCGGCGCGGTGTGCACGTAGCCGCTTGGCTCGTTGGCATGGGAGACCTCGGTTGGTGGACGCCGATCGAGGTCTCCCCTTTCGAATTATAGGAAGACCTGGCTGTGTGCTGAAGGCAAGGCGACCTCATCGGACCTGCACACCAGATTCAACTTGCCGAACTGACGCGGGCCAGATTGATTACGGAACGCAAGAAGAAGCCAGGAAGGCCCAAAATGGATGAACAGGAATACGCACCAGATTTCGTAGCTCTGACCACGGACGTGGTTGCGGCTTATGTCGCGCACAACTCGGTTAGCCCTATGGACTTGCCGACCTTGATTGCGGATGTGCACTCAGCGCTGCGCAACACTCATGCTGGGGAGATAGCTACCCCGCCGGTGGAGCCGCAAAAGCCCGCAGTACCGATAAAGAAGTCGATAACGCCAGAAGCCGTTATCTGCCTGGAATGCGGACGTAAGATGAAGTCGCTGAAGCGGCACCTTGGAACCGACCACGATCTTACGCCGGACCAGTATCGTGCGAAATGGACCCTGCCCAAGGACTACCCGATCGTAGCCCCAGCTTATGCAGAGCGCCGTTCGGAGCTGGCCAAGACCCACGGCTTAGGCAGGAAAGCAGCCAACGCTGCTTGATTCACCTGCGGTGAAGCCGCTGAGACCTACGACCTCAAACGCGAGTGACCTAGGCCTGCAAAGGACTGCACTGGTCAAGGCGGTCCGATAGCCCCTGCCAGCAGGAAAAAGAAAGCCCCAGCCTTGGCTGGGGCAAAGTAAACTTTGGAAGTCACAGGGGCTAAGTCCTGTGTGCGCCTACAATGACTTACTCAGCGGCTCGTTCCTGTCCGGCCGATCACAAATTTGGTTGAGAACAGCATACCTGAGATGCACCCGGCCAACGCTCCTACCACATCGCTGCTATTGCAGCTCCTTCATGGAGGGTCCGCCAAGTAGCCGTCGCCGTCGAAGGACAGTGCCGGACTGTTGCTACGACACCTCAGAAGAGTGCTCTAGTTCGCGAACGCCGCACTCGTGAGTTGATCAGCTGCCACGAACTGTCATCGTTCGGGTCTGGAC
>DASYHX010000390.1:0-6895 GCA_035998065.1 Pseudorhizobium sp. | reverse complement strand
GGCGTCCAGTATGTCGACGTCACTGGTGTACCGCTCCTTCCTCCGCAGGATGAATTCGAAGCGGCGAGCCTCTGATTGGTAGTGGACGACATTGGGGTCCGTCTCGCACCGCTCGATCAGTGCAAGCTGATGCAGGCTCTCATAATGCTGTGTGCGGCCGACCTTCACGGAAGGGTACCAGCCACTCGCATGGTGTGTTCCGCCAGAGACTGTTCGGAGTGAACCATTGTCGTTGGCGACCACGATGCGAGCCATGGTGTTGACCAGGCTGTTGTGCTTCCTGAGCAAGGTTTCGGCGCGCAACCGGCCAGCGGAGGGTTCGTATGACGGGTTGCGCAGCATGAGGTTGATAGCGGCGCGAACGTCGATCTCAGCCAGTTCTTCATATGCGTCAGTCATTCCAGAACGTCCAGCCGCGACGGTTGCTGTTGGGCCACTTGGAGCGAGAACGACTCCACGTCTTAACGCGCTGCTGTCGTTCAAAATGTCGGATGATCTCGATCAGATACTCTGTATAAACGATTGAAACGAGGTTGTTTCGATCTGCACTTCGCGGTTTAGTCGTCATCGCACTGTCTCCATGTTGGTCACGATACTGTGCATTTAGGAACGCTAAAATGACCGTGATGGCAACAGGAATGTGGTTTCAACTGCACAGTATCGTGACCAACTCACTTGACGATGCGTGCCTTACTGTTCTAATAAGTCATGGATGAACAGTAAGAAAAACGGCACGCGCGACGTTGGTTCGGACCGGTCGGCCCTCGAAACTGACGAGGAGTTGATCAAACGGCATGCCGCTTCAGGCTTTTCTGGCGAATCAGAGTACGCCCTGTTCCTGTCTCTGGATGATTCTAAGCGGGAGGCGGTGATTGCCAGACTGAGGACGATGGACCTCTATCTTCGCGACGATGACCCTATGCCCGTGGGCGACGCGTGCAGCGCGCTCGATATGGAGCAGCGCAATTTTTACCGACTGCTGAAGAAGCTGAAGGATCTGGGCCCAACACGAGGTCTGTCACCGAGCTTCCGGGTGAAGGCTGTCGCGGCACCAGCACAGAAAGGCTTCGCACCCGTTGCCGAGCGTGCGCTGCGCTGGAAACTGCAGCATGAGCCCGCGGCTTCACCCGCGTCGATCATACGCTGGATATTTGAATCCTGCGCGGACGCGGGCGAGGCGCCTCCGTCCGCATCTTCGATCCAGCGACGCATAAAGGTACTCCGCCGGGAAGGTGTCGCAGAGCCGGCGGCTGGGGCTGCTGGTCTTCAGATCCTGGTGGACCAGACCGCAGTCGATGTGATGGTTCAGATCAGCGGCCGGGTGGAATTGGCTACGGCTACGTTCATTGTCGATACCAGCTCTAGGATGATCCTTGGATTGGGGGTGGGCGATCCGCTGATTCCGGAAGACGGGCTTATGCGCGCTACCCGCAATATGGATGACGACCTCATGCGCCATCTCGTGCAGCACACGCAGGTGCATTTCGATCGCGTGGAGTCGATCGACTTTATCGCGCCTCCAGGCGGGGCGCGGCAGAGCAAGCAGTTGCAGAAGCGCTTTCGGGTCTTCAACCGCCGAGTGTCGTTTGACATTCATGCAGGCGGAAAGTGGCGTCACGGTACGCAGCTGGTCCGCTACCTGGGTGACACGCTGGGGCCATATCAGTTCAAACCGAGATTTACGGAGGAAGGGGCTCCTCTCAGCAACTCGATCAGCGAGGGGATTGAGCAAGAGGTTCTCGAGCGGGCGCTGCTCGTAGAGGCGATGCGCTGGAACGAAAGCCAGTGGCAGCAGGCGGAGCCGACGGTCGAGAAGTCTCAGCGCATGCGTGAAGAGCGGGCGAATGCGATCACCGCCCTTTTCCGTGATGTAGTCATGCGGCCCGAGTTCTAGTCGGGCCCGAGCAACGCGATTATTGCGATGTTACGATATGTCGATTTCTAGCAGATACGCTGGAACGGTGCGTTTCAACGTTTCGTAGTGCGGGCCAACTTTGGAGGCGGTGACGTCGGCAATGTGGGTTTCGCGGGTTAAGGTCAGTTGTGCGCCGGTGGCGAAAACGACCTCCTTCTCGTTGCCGAGGTCTCCATCCCGACTGTAAGCGTAGGCTTTGGTTTGTGGCTGGATGACGTGGACGACCATCAGGTCCATCCGGCCAGCGTCATAAGCTTTGCTTTTCCACTCTGCATTCCTGCGTGCCACTTGCGGGCAGAAGGATGTGGAGAATGGGCGGGTCGTCGTGAAAGTTTGTACGCCGAGCGGCCATAAGCCACCGTGGAACAAGAATTGTCCATTTGGCATCGTCACCCCGATAGCTTTGATCGCGCTATCCGCCGCAGATAAGTCAGCCTCTGAGAACTCAGCCTGATAAGCACTTAGGGCTTGAGGCACGTTTGACGGCATCAGGTTGCGGAGATCGCGATATTCAGAGCTTGCTGACAGCGCTTTGTCTATGTGACGCTCGAGCGCGTTATCTGCACCCTCACGAAGCATGCGCGCCGCGGCCTGGACATGGTTCGAGACTTCCTCAAGCAGCTTGTCTTTCGTGGTGAAGGATTCGGCTAACGAATAACCCTTTTGGCAAAGGGATAGCGCTTCTTCATCGGTGGACTGGCGGTAACTCCATGCTTCGTATGGGGTGGAAAATACGTTCACAACCCGAGCGATCTGATTCATTTGGCTTGGTCATCCACCCTGTGAGGTTTTCTTAAAGCGATCGGCCCTCAGGCTTCAGAAAGCTCTATGAGGAGCGCTTCCGCGTCTCCGACGCCGACTATGGTTATGACTTCAACATCGTTGATGAGAATTCCGTCGTTGCGGTTGGCGACAACATCACCGACCTGAACAGCGCCGGCGAGCGGCACGACATAGCCGAAATTGCCTGCTTCAAATCGGTAGTCCGCAGTGCCACTGTCGGTCAGCACAATGCGCGAGAGGCGGGCATTGGTTCGCATTGGCAGTGAATTGCCTTCATTGTCGAACCCGCTGGCCAATGTAACGAACTGCCCCGGCTCACCATCGTCAGCGAACCCATTCGTGAAGGAAAATGGCTCGCCAGCCTGATGGTTGGGCATCAGCCAGATCTGGACAAATTCGACTGGTTCAGCTTCGTCTGGATTGCCGCGCCTGATAAAGACACCAGTTCCAGCTGACATGATCTGACAATTGCCTGCCTGGAGCATCCCGACATTGCCCAGGTTATCTTCGTGATAGAGGAACCCACTGGTGACGTAGGTCAGTATCTCGGTATCGGCATGCGGAGTTTGCGGCAGGGCAGCGCGGGGAGAGATCGTCTCGTGGTTCCACATGATCATATCGCCCCACTGCATCGGATGTCCGCCGCAGCTCTCAGGCCCGAAATGCTGAAGGCTTTGGAAATGATCCAAACGGAAGCTGCCGAAGTCGCGGGAGGGGCGTAAGGTGATCATCAGGGTTCCAGTGCGAATATGAATGGCTAAAGCGGGTTTGAAAAAAACCAAACTGGCTTTGGACAGGCAGTTGCTATGCAAACGCGCTGCATTTCCGGGTGGACGCGCAGCTAGACGCTGGCGTTGGGCAAAACCTTGCCCACCCTGCGACCCAAAGCGGCCGCATGCGCGGAGAGACCGCGCGCAAGGATGTTGATTGCGTTGTTGGTGCCTCGTGGGACATCGGCGCCGCAGGCACAGATGTGCCGGTCAGCATCGTTACTTTCAGAGGTTGGTGATCCGCATGCATTGCACGTTTGCGTAATGTGTCTCGGATCGACAACGACGACTTTGCCACCAGCTTTTTCAGCTTTGTAGCGGATCATCTCAAGAAGGCGCTTTGGTCTTGGCTCGGCCAACACCTGACCGTTTTCTCGTATCGCGATTGCGCCAACGCCGTCTGATGGGCGTCGTGTGCGTGTTGGTCGGGGAAATTGTTTGAGCGCGAGATCTTCGACCACGATCGTTTCAAATCGATTAGTGATCGCCGCCGAGATCTGATGCAGCCGCGTGGAACGGAGGTTTATCACCCGTTGACTGGCGCGGTCTTGGCGTTCGCGCAGCTTTTTACTTCGGCGGGAGTCTTTCTGGCATCTTGCCAGTGCCCGGTAGGCCCGACGCAACGCGGAACTCTGAGTGGTCTTACGGGGTGTGTCGTCGAAGAGAGAGCTATCTGACAGCGATGCTAGTTGCTCTATGCCGAGATCGAGGCCGCATGCGCTACCGGGTTTCTTATGCTCTTGATCGCCGACTTTGCAATCAATCAGGATGGCAACATGCCATTGGCGGGCTCTGCGGGTGAAGGTGAGTCTGGCGAGGCGAGCGTCAGCCGGCAAAGGGCGATGCATGCGCATGCGCAATTTCCCGACGATGCCATCGACCGTTAGGTAGCCGTCGGCAATAACACATCCTCGTACGCCGTGGACGCCAAAACTGCGCCAACGCTCTTCGGAGCGGAAGCGCGGGAACCCGGCGTTGGGGTTGGCCGTCAGGCGATCGCGATACCTCGTCATTGCGGTATCGACGCAGCGCAAGGTCCAGTTGTTAATGCCCCAGGGCAGGGCAGTATGCTGGCGGTTGGCCATTCTATACGCAGGGAGAGACTTGGTATCGTCTTCGTATGTGAGATGGACGCCGCGCTGAAAGGCTGCACGCCGATTTTGGAGCGCGTCGTTGTATAAATTTCGCTGCAGCTGCAGGATCGACGCCAGGCGCGCATGTTGCGCCCGGCTTGGCTCGATCGGAAATTTATACTGCAAGAACATGCGCTTGCATCTGACGTGCAAAAGTTAACGCAAGGTGGATTTTCAAAGATCAATCGAACGGCATGACGGTGGGGATCCATTCGGACAGAATGATGAGATGCCTACTGTTGGATCGAATTCTGTGATCTGCGGGTGCGCGAAATCTTCAGCGTCGGAAGCGTCGCTTCGCCGGTAATTGCCGGGCAGCCAACGCTGTGCCGCGGACGTTGATCTCGATGCGCCTGCGGCCGATAATCCGACCCCACTGGTAGACGGTGAGATCCATTGCGTGGTTGCCATTATACGCTGAATGCTCGGATACTTCGTAACCATCGCCTGAGCAGTGTCCAATATCATTCTTGGTCCACGCTTCATGTCCGCGGTTCCTAACCGTCCATCGTACCGAAGCGCCCACTGGGAGCGAGGCTGCGTTGACCAATGTAAAGTCGATGGAGCAGTCTTTCAGGATCGTGGGAAGCTCGTTCACCCCGAAGCGCTCGTAATTCTCATTGTTTTGGGACCAAGCCCGAACGTGAATTTCGGGGTCGAAGCTGTAAGCGACCAAAGCGTGATTTTTTGCAATATCGCTGCGTGCTGCAGTGGTGGCGTTTGCTTCACCCTCAACATCCTCCGGCATAGGGAAGAAATGCTCAAAGGCCTCCGTCCAGATCTCGGCCGCCGTCGCCTCGCTGGTCGCAGCGTTCGCTCGGCGCGCGGTGTCTTCGAACTCGCGGAGGCGTTCGCGGAGATTGTCGTTTGCGTCGTCAGAAAGACGGTTCAAATTTTCTTGGGTATCGATCGGGTTTTCGACCTCAGTATCGTCATCAAGGCGATCTGCGATGATCGTGATAATTTCCGCGAGGACGTCGTCGTCGTCTCTGGTCTCTGAAAGATCAATCCCATCCAGAGCTTCGGCGACCAGAACCGTAAGTGTGATCGATGAAGGTCGGCTTGCCTCGTCTTCGATCTTCAACGCTGCCCACATCTTGAAATAGCAAACGAGTCGACGCAGCTGAGCCCGAATGGCTTTGTCGTCGTGGAGATCCTTGAACCACACATAGATCGCCTTGGGGTCGCTTGCCTCCCAGCCTTTGGTCTCTGTTGCCAGCGCGCGCCGGTCCTTGGCACGATCAAGGTGATAGCAGGGCACATCGATGTGAAAGTCGGGATTGAAGGCAATGCGGCAGCATCGCTCTTTGGGCTCTTCGACCCCTGAGGCGTCGTTGTCCTCGTCGTCTGCATAATCGAGGAGAGCGTTCTGGATCAGCTCTTTGAAACCTTCAGGATCATAGTCGCCGTCATCGTCAGAGCCGGCCCATTCGAAATATAGTCCGAGGTCTATGTCGAACTGGGCGCCCGTCGTCCACGGCCTGATCTGAGTGTCGAATTTGTAGGAACCCTGCAGCCAGGTGCTGATCGGATAGCCGGTGTCGTCTTTCATTCTGGATTTCAGAAAGTCGGCAAGGTCATTCCAGCGGGCTTGTTGAGTCGCGAACTGATCGGTTGATGGGGTGATGCGCTCGTAAAGCGTCTGATCGGACTTCGAATGAAAGAGGCGTGCAGCAGTGGACATCGGACACTCAAAGCTTAGCGTTGACGAAAGCGAATGGCGGGGCCTCGTGTGACAGCAGTTGCCGGAGGCGAGGGTCGGCTGACACCTCGGCAAACGAGCCCTTGGCGATGGAAAGTAAATTGCTGATGGCGCTGGGGGTGGCGGCATCCAAGGCAAGTTCTTGCCGTTGTTCATCTGCCTGTCGACGGTCAATCCGTAGGTAACGATCTTTCAGCAAATGCTTCATCATGTCATCGGCCAACGCCTGTTGTGATCCGATCATCACATCGGTCAGGCGCTGGTTTTTCATCCAACCCATCACCCCCATGTTGGGATTGAGCGAACTGGACATGGCGAAGTCTGTGGTAGTGGTGCCGACGCTTAAGACTGAGATGTCGTCACGGTTAATGCCCAGAAACATGTCGGCCTCATGAAGGGCGATCATATCGGGTGAGTTGGCGAACATCCCTCCGTCCGAAAACAACTCGTCGCCGATCCGATGTGCAGGGAAATAGGTCGGCGCTGCCGAGGTAGCCAATGCGACGTCTACGACCTTCAACTGCCAATCGAGGACAAATCGCTTGTGATGTCCTGTCTTGAATACCTTAGGTCCGCCATTGGTAAGGCTGAC
>DASYHX010000366.1:0-10907 GCA_035998065.1 Pseudorhizobium sp. | reverse complement strand
CGACCATTTTGGTTAAATCGCACCCCGCCCATAGCGAAGCGCCTGCTAACGATCTGCTAATCACACAAGGTGAGGCAGAGCCGGTTCCATGTCGAACAAAATCAACGCCCGCGTTCTTGCGGTTAGCGCCGAACGCTAGCTTTCTTTGGAAGCGCTTGAACTGGAACCCGAAACTTCCGCGTGCGCGAGACAGACGCTTCAATACGGCCGGCCTCATGCGGTTAATCGACGACGTGAACCCGCTGGGCCGAGAACGGGAGAGGCCGCGGCAGTATAACCGCGGCCTCAGTTGAATACGGCAGTGCTGCAGACGCTCAGGCGGCGCGGTGCGCCTTCCTACTGGCAGCCGTGAACCGGCCGCTTTCCAGGTTGAAGCGCGACAGCAACTCCATCAGCTTTGCGGCCTCTGTGGCGAGGCCGTAACTTACGGCGGTCTGTTCCTCGACCATGGCAGCGTTCTGCTGGGTTCCCTGATCGATCGAATTGACGGCGTTGTTGATCTCCAGCAGGCCAGTCGATTGTTCTCGGGTCGCAGTCACGATCGCACCGACGTGGCGGCTAATCTCCTGAAACTGGGCGACGATGGCCTGCAGCGCGTTGCCAGTATCAGCCACCAGTGTCACGCCGGAGCGGGACCTGGGAAATAGAGGCGGTGATGAGCGCTTAGGCAGTTGCTTGCATTGGCGACGTTGAGGCCGAGGTGGTCCGTAGCAAGCTGCCGCTGGATGAGCGAGCGGCTTTGCCCGTCGCTCAGGATAACCCTCACATCACGTATCTGCGGCTCAATCGCCAGAAGATCAGCCGGCACGGCCGGAATGGCGGCGAACCGGCAGCTCAAGTACGATGATGGCTCTGAAATCATTAACATTGGTTAATGTCGGACCCGTGTGAACCAAAGCGTCGAGCTGCGCAAAGAAGCTGTAGCTGTCGTGTCCGTCCAAGAACCGACCTGGAGCAAGATTGAGCACCTGCGCCTGTTTCATCATTTGCGGCGTGACAAGCGCACCCGCCGCGTCTTCGGTACCGTCAATCCCGTCGGTGTCAGCGGCAATACCATAGATGCCGCGGCATTCTGTTAGGTTTACGAGAAAACTGAGCAGGAACTCGGTGTTGCGTCCTCCCCGACCCGGCTGTCTGCCTGCCCCGATGGTTACTGTGGTTTCGCCTCCGGACAGAAGAACCGCCGGCGGTTTGACTGGCGTTGCGTGCCGCTGTGCGGCGCTGGCGATGCCGGCCATCACGATGCCAAGCTGCCGCGCCTCACCTTCGAGTGCATCGCCAAGAAGAAGCGGTGTCAGACCCGCTCGTCTGGCAACTTCCGCCGCGGCTTCCAGAGAGGCCTGAGGTGTTGCGATGAGACGGTAATCTACCACATGAGCGGGCTCTGCCACCGCCGGACACAGGAGTAACTTTCTCGCAGAGTCAGGCAGAGACGGACCGAGCTTTGCAACAAGATCGGAAAGGTCATCGCCTGCCGATGGATCAGGCACGGTTGGACCGGAAGCGATCGCGGACGCATCGTCTCCGGGTACATCAGATATCGCAAGCGTGACGACCTTGGCTGGCGCGGCCGCCTCGGCCAATCGTCCCCCCTTGACCAGAGACAGACGCCGCCGAATGCGGTTCATGTCGCCGATTGCAAGGCCCGACCTCAGAAGCAGAGTATTCACCTCGATCTTGTCCTCGAAGGTCAGGGGCGGCGCAGGCAAGGTCATCAGTGCCGAACCTCCACCCGAAATGAGGGCGAGAACCAAATCATCGGGTCCTGCTGCTTTCGCCAAAGCCAAAATTTCTGCCGCGGCCGCCCGCCCCGCCTCATCCGGAACAGGGTGAGCCGCCTCCATAACCTTGATCCTGTCCGTTTTCACCGCATGACCGTAGCGCGTCACCACCGCGCCATATATATCAACATCGGGCCATGCGGTCTCGACGGCTCGTGCCATGGCGGCTGCGGCTTTGCCTGCGCCAACAACAATGCAGCGGCCTGCCGGCTTTTCCGGCAGATGCCGGTGGAGCATGACCGCCGGGTCGGCCGCAGCGATAGCTGCCTGCAGCATTCGGATCAGCAGGTCCTTGGCGTCGGCTTCTTGCATGGAGATCTCAGATGTTGGAGCCGCGAATAGCCTCGCAGACCGCGTCCGTCACCTTCTGCGTCGATGCATTCCCCCCTACGTCCGGAGTGAGCACCCCATCCCCACACACCTTCTCGACAGCTCTCATCAGGCGATCTGCCGCCGACTTCTCCCCCAGGTGTTCAAGCATTTGCGCGGCAGTCCAGAATGTGGCAACAGGATTAGCGATACCCTTTCCAGTTATGTCAAATGCCGAGCCATGAATTGGCTCGAACATCGAGGGGAAGCGGCGCTCCGGATCGATGTTTCCCGTAGGGGCAACCCCCAAACTACCAGCCAGGGCTCCGGCAAGATCGGAAAGGATGTCAGCATGCAAGTTGGTGGCGACGATGGTATCAAGGCTTCTCGGGCTCTTGACCATCCTGACGGTCATGGCGTCTACAAGCATCTTGTCCCAGATGACCTCCGGAAACTCACGCGCAACGTCTGCCGCGATTTCATCCCACATGACCATGCCGTGACGCTGCGCGTTCGACTTCGTGACCACGGTCAGCAGCTTGCGCGGCCGAGCCTGAGCAAGGCTGAAGGCATACCGCATGATGCGGGTCACACCTACGCGGGTGAAGATGGCGACTTCGGTGCCGACTTCCTCCGGCAACCCCTTGTGCGCTCTCCCACCGTGCCCGGAATACTCACCCTCTGAGTTCTCCCGAACAATTACCCAATCGAGATCGCCCGGCCCCACACCCGAGAGCGGCGAACTTACGCCTGGCAGAATTTTGGTGGGGCGGACGTTTGCGTACTGATCGAACCCCTGGCAGATCGGCAGGCGCAGGCCCCACAGTGTAGTGTGGTCGGGAACGTCGGGCGCACCGACCGCACCAAAGAAGATGGCGTCAAAGTCGCGAAGCTGGTCGAGCCCATCATCAGGCATAAGAGCGCCAGTCCTCTTGTACCGCTCTGAACTCCAGTCGAAGGTCGTTACCGCTAGCTCAAAACCGCCATCTCGACGCGACAGCTCCTCCAGCGCTTGGAGGCCCGCAGCGATGACCTCCGGTCCGATGCCGTCAGCGGGTATCGCCGCGATTTTGTACCGTCTCATATGCTTCTCCCTTGCATGAAAGCTGCCCTTCGCGTTCCAAAAATGAGCAGAACCTACGCCACTCATCCGAGGGCGTCAGCGATCGCCTTACCACAGGTAACCGTGTCGGCCTTTCCGCCAAGGTCGCGCGTGCGCAGGCGCGGATCGGCCAAAACTTTTTCGATCGCCTCGACGATTCCGGCTGCGGCCTCGGGATGCCCCAGATGGTCCAGCATCATGGCACCTGCCCAGATCTGACCGACGGGATTGGCGATGCCTTCGCCCGCGATATCCGGTGCGGATCCATGCACCGGTTCGAAAAGCGAAGGGAAGAGGCGCTCCGGATTGATATTGGCCGAGGGAGCGATACCAATCGTCCCGGTGCAGGCGGGGCCGAGGTCTGAAAGGATGTCGCCGAACAGGTTTGAGGCAACGACGACGTCAAAGCGATCAGGGTGGAGGACAAAAAGCGCTGTCAGGATGTCGATGTGATACTTGTCGACGCTGACGTCCGGATAGTTTTTCGACATTTCAACCACGCGCTCATCCCAATACGGCATGGAGATCGAGATGCCGTTGGACTTTGTGGCGGATGTCAGTTTTCCGCCACGCTTGCGCGCAAGCTCGAACGCGTATCGCAAAATCCGATCGACCCCCGTACGGGTCATGACCGTCTCCTGCATGACGACCTCGCGGTCCGTGCCTGGGAACATGATCCCGCCAACGGACGAATACTCGCCCTCTGTATTCTCCCGCACGATCATCATGTCGATCTCGCCCGTGTTTCGGCCCGAGAGTGGCGACGGTACTCCGGCCATCAGGCGCGCCGGGCGAAGGCTGACATACTGGTCGAATTCACGACGGAACTGGATGAGGGATCCCCACAAAGAGATGTGATCCGGCACCGATGCCGGCCAGCCGACCGCACCAAAAAAGATCGCGTCATGCCCGCCCACCTGAGCCTTCCAGTCGTCGGGCATCATCTTTTCGTGCTTGGCATAGTAATCGCAGGAGGCGAAGTTGAACTCGTCGAAGGCGAAATCCAGATCATATCGGCTGGCTGCCGCTTCCAGTACGCGCAGTCCCTCTGGGACGACTTCTTTGCCTATTCCATCGCCAGGAATGACTGCAATTTTCAAATGGTTACTTGTCATCTGTGTCTCTTGTCTCTTTGCCACCTGAGGGCCGATGCTGACGAAAATCCGAAAGGCTGCTCATCGATCAGAACAAAAGGCCTGTAGGCACTCTGAGCAGCAGCACCTCAGACATCAGCAGCCAGAAAACCATCACCGTGGCGACGGCGGCCGCGGTGCGACGAACCCAGATCGGAACCGTTTGGCGCTCGTATTCCGCAAGGAACATCATTGCGACGAATGCAATCAGCGAACTGACGGCAAAGCCCAGCAGCGGGATTGCGAAAACCCACAGGCCGAAGATGATGGCCAGGATGATGCGCCTGCGGGAGGCTGCCTGCGTCTCCGGCTTCGGTGGCCGGACGCCGCGGCCGAGGAACGAAAGGGCAAGTAATGTGAGGGACAGGCCGATTAGCAGGATAGAGATCGCTCTGGGGAAAACGGATCCCATCATGCTCATCCGACTCGTGTCGAGGAGAGCCAAGCTCCCGATCGCAATGAAGATCGAAGCGAGGGTCATGCCGCCGATATCACGGACGCGGGTCACCGGGACTCGATCTGCAGGGAGATCGACAGGATGTGCCTCGGCCTCTGAGGCAATCTTGGTAAGCGGCTCGGCGCGTCTGCGCTTGGCACGCCATTCCGCATAGAAGGGGTAACAAAGCGCGATCACTGCGGCGGCGATGATGGCGATGCTGATGGGACGCCCGAAATACATCCCCAGAAGGTTGCCAGTGGCATTACCGATCAGCCATGTCTGGACGAAACCTTGCTCCGCAATCTGTCCAAGAACCAGTCCAAGGACAATCGGCGATGGCTGGAACCCATACCGGTCCAGAATCCAGGCAATGACACCCAGCACGAACATCATCTGGACGTCGGAGACATTGGAATGGATTGCGAATGAGCCGACTACGGTAAGGAAGGCGATCGTCGGGACAAGCAACGACTTGGGAAAGGTGATGATCGAGCGATAGGCGTATCGGCCAATCAACAGTCCGGCCGGCAACATCAGCAGAGTTGCGATCAAAAGCCCGTAAATGAAAGTGTAGACGATATCAGCTTCCGAGTTGAAAAGCTGCGGGCCGATCTTGATGCCCTGCACCAACAGTGCGCCCAGGATGATCGCATCCGGTGGCGTGCCTGGAATTCCAAGAACAAGCGTTGGTATGAAACCGCCGCCTACGGTGGCATTGTTCGCCGCCTCGGTTGCGATGACGCCGTCCGGCTCACCTTTGCCGAAGTTGGCCGTGTTCGGAGAAGCCCGACGCGCCTCTGTGTAACTTACCAGTCCCGCAATCGAACCCCCGGCCCCAGGAAGAATACCGATAACGGTACCGATGACGGATGAGCGGATGACGTTAACCTTCGAAGCCCAAGCAATGCGCGTGGCCTCCAGAAGGCGGTAGCCCTTGTCATCGGCTGCAAAGTCGAGATGGCCCCGTTTCGTGGCAACAAGATCAAGGATGACTGGCACGCAGTAGAGGCCGATCAACGCGGAAACTACATCGATACCGCCCAGAAAAGTGGGCATGCCTGCCGTCAGCCTGACGTCACCCCCGACAACGGCGACACCCACCATCGACAGAAGAAGCCCAAGGCACGCGCCGATCAAACCTTTCAGTGTGTTCCCTACTGAGAGTGCTGCAATCAACGTGAGACCGAAGATTGCCAGCCAGAAGTATTCCGGCGGACCGAAGGCCAAAGCAACCCGTGCTAGCGGCGGAGCCAGGAATAGGAGAGCAAGGGCCCCCACCAGGCCACCCACGACCGATGCGAGGGTTGCCAGGGTGACGGCGAGCCCGCCATCACCCCGGCGCGCCATGGGATAACCGTCGAAGGTGGTGGCTATCGACGAGGGAGTGCCGGGCGTATTGACGAGAATTGCGGCAAAGGCCCCCCCGTAGATGGCTCCCGTGTAGATGGCACCGAGCGCAATCATGCCTGATGCCGGTTCCATGGTGAAAGTGAATGGAACCAGAACCGCCACTGCCATGGTGGCTGACAATCCCGGCAAGGCACCGATTATTGTCCCAAGCACGACCCCTACCAACGCCAACAGCAAGTTGAGCGGCGTCAGGGCATGCAGAAAGTAGCCGAGCAGTTCCATTCACCTGCTCCTTATTGTCCGATCCCCAGCGCCTTGGCGCCTTCGGAATATTCCGCCTTCATCTTCGAGACGAACTCAGGCATCTTGTCGTAGGTGATGTCGGTGAGGACAAACCCCCCATCCTCCATCTTCTTGACGAAGTCAGGATCCGCATTGATTGCGGCGACGATGTCGGAGATCTTCGTGCGGATATCCTCCGGTGTCGACGCGGGAACGGCAACACCTCGATAGGCGCCCCCGACTATGTCTAATCCTAGTTCCTTGAATGTCGGCACGTCCGGGAAGGCCGGCATACGCTCTTCGGACGCGACAGCAAGCATTCTCAGCGCATCGCCCTGGTTCATGGCAGATGTCACATAGTTGAAGCCGGCAAGCGTCTGATTACCGAGAACGGCTGTGACCGAAGGTCCGGTCCCGCTGAAGGGAACATAGGTCGTCTTGATGCCAGCGGCCTCGTCAAATTGAAGCTGTCCCAGATTATTAGCTGACTTGGAGCCCGAACCTGCAAATGTCACTAAGCCTGGATTGGATTTGGCGTAGTCGATAAGATCCTGCAAGGTCTTGAACTGGCTGTCAGCCGGAACGAAGATGGCATTTGGGGTATAGTGGAAATAGTGAACGGGTGTCAGGTCGTCCGTCTTGTAACCGACGTCCCCCTCCAGTGGCTGCAGGATCGTGTGCGGCAGATTGATGCCCATGATGGTGTAGCCATCGCCGGCAATGTCGTTCAGCTTCGACCACGCCTGAGCGCCGCCGGCGCCGGCCTGATATTGAATGACGGCATCCTGGCCCGCATGCTCCTTCCATTCAGCCTGCTGAAAGCGCGCCGAAATGTCGGATTCGCCGCCAGCGTCGAAGGGAATGATGTAGGTCATCGGCTTATTGGGAAAGTCTGACGCCGACTGGGCACCCGCAGGTATTGCCGCTAGAAGCGACAGGCCAACCGTGGCCGCAAAAATCGTCTTGATCTTCATCTTGGTTCCTCCCTGATGAACTTCCGCCCGAGCCGGGCTGATCACTTGCACGTCTGAAGGAACAGGGCAGCATTCGGCAAATCCCAAAGTCGCACCAAGCTCCTCCAAGCTGAACAGCCTCTCCCAAGGCCGATCAGCAGCTCTACTGCGCGAGCAGAGACCGAGGTCACCATAGATGCTGAAGTAAACGCTGGGAATTTCCCGGAATTCATTTCATTGTTGATCTGAGGGAACAAGTGAGGCTGAAATGACCGGTGAGACCGATATGCGATTCTTCACTGTGGTTGCGCAGCGCAGCAATCTGTCGGAGGCTGCGCTTGAGTTGGGTCTCACAGCTTCGGCAGTTAGTAGGCGTCTTGCCAGAATGGAAGATCGTCTCGGGGTGAGACTGGTTAACCGGACAACACGACGGGTCAGCCTGACCAGCGAAGGCGAGGCTTATCTTGCCGCCTCGATCGACATCCTCAACCGCATCACAGCGGCCGAGGAGGCAATCGTCTCGGCTCGCGGAGAACCACAGGGGCTATTGCGTATAAACGCGACATTCCAGTTCGGACGCGAACATGTGGCGCCGGCCGTGTCTGCGTTCGCACACAGGCACCCCGAGGTGGAAGCCCAGCTGGTCCTTACCGACGCACCACTCAACATCATGGAAGAAGGATTTGATTTGCAGGTCCGCTTCGGCGAGCCGGCGGCCACGCGCAATGTGATGGGGCTCCTACTACGCAACCGAAGAGTTCTGGTCGCTTCCCCGGATTACCTCCGCCGCCACGGAACGCCGAAGCGGCTATCGGACCTCACGCAGCACTCATGCATTGTCCTGAGGCAGGAACATGCCGCCTATGACATCTGGCGTTTCGGCGACGACGACAGTGTCCGCGTTGCTGGCGGATTATCCACCAATGATGGTGAAATCGCGGTTTCCTGGGTTCTGAACGGGCATGGCATAATGCTTAGGTCTGAATGGGACGTTGCGCGCCATGTCCGCGCCGGGCGGTTGATGGTCGTCCTGCCACGCTACTATATGAAAGCCGACATCATGGCCGTTTATCCCGAGCGGCTCAATCTATCTGCTAAGGTACGGTTGTTCATCGAGCTGCTGCGCGAGCGCATCAAGGAGCGGGCACCGGACCTGCAACTTGACTGACCTGCCCCAGCGACTGATCGACGGCCAACTGCCAGAACCGCTCCGCCATATCGGGCAGCGGCCGCAGGGCACGGAAAAGCGCCACCTGGACAGGGACAGCCCACTCCATGGAGCCGGCAACGGCGAGGCCACCACCCGCAGATAGTTCGTCGGCAGCTAGGCCTTCCGGAATCCATGCAACACCTTTGCCTTCCAGCGCGAGTGCCTTGAGTACCATTGCAAGGTGGGAGCTGAAGACGTTGCGCAGATGCAGGCCTTTTGAACGCCGGGAGAGTGAGGACGCGAGTATCCGACCCAAGCCCGACGTCTCCTCGAACATCAGCCAGGGAACCGGATGCAAGGCCGAACCCGGCAGCCGGTGGACCGCTCGCCCCTCCGGTTCGCAACGGCTGACGGGGACGAGAAGCTCATGTGCGAGCACGACTTTCGCAAACTCCCTTTCCGCCAGCCGAGTTGGGGTGCCGGGGTGGTGGTGGCACAGCAGAAACTGAGCCTCGCCCTCGTGCATCAGCCGCTCGCACTCGTTCATATTGTCAGAGAGGAGCCTGACCGGCGTCGTCGATGCCACTGCTCCAAGCCGCTGGATCCATCCTGGAAAGAATGTGTAGGAGAGAGCATGGGTGGAGGCGACTGTCAACGTCGCCGTTGCGCTGCGCACTTGCTGCAACTCGTGTTTCGCTCTCTCCAAGCGGAGAAGGACATCATCCGCAGCGTCAACCATGACTTTGCCGGCCTCGGTCAGCGCCAATCGGTGACTGCTGCGATCAACCAAGGTGGCGCCGCACCATGCCTCCAATGATCTGACCCGCCTGCCGAATGCAGGCTGAGTGATGTTCCTCAGCTCGGCCGCCCGCGAAAAGTTAAGCGTTTTCGCCAAGATCTGAAGGTCCAACAACCAGGTCGTGTCCATGTCCCCTCCGCCAGTGCATGACCGGCATCACGTATAGCATGAGGTCGCCCGTCCGGCCTATGTCTAAAGGCGGTTTTTGAATTCATCGCCATGCCAAATCGGCACCGAACTGTTGAGGATCAGCATTGGCCTTTCAGCGGTATCGGACCTAGTCTTCTTTGCGTCTGCCTGACGTACGGGCAGGCCGACATCAAGGAGCATCGCTATGCGCATAATCGACATCTGTGAGGTCACCAAGCCAATCGCGTCTCCCATTCGCAACGCCTATATCGATTTTAGCAAGATGACGACGAGCCTCGTGGCGGTTGTTACTGATGTCGTTCACGATGGCCGCAGAGTGATCGGCTATGGCTTCAACTCCAACGGCCGGTATGGGCAAGGCGGCTTGATACGCGAGCGGTTCAGGGATCGTATTCTGGAAGCGACCCCGGAAAGCCTCCTGAACGACGCTGGAGATAATCTCGACCCGCATAAGATCTGGTCCGCCATGATGGCCAACGAAAAGCCGGGCGGTCATGGCGAACGCTCCGTCGCGGTCGGAACCATAGACATGGCCGTGTGGGATGCGGTTGCGAAGATTGCAGGCAAGCCCCTCTTCCGGCTGCTCGCCGAAATGAAGGGCATTGAGGCAAACCCGAAGGTGTTCGTATATGCCGCGGGTGGCTACTATTATCCCGGCAAGGATGACATTGCCCTGCGTAGTGAAATGCGAGGCTACCTCGATCGTGGCTATACGGTCGTCAAGATGAAGATCGGGGGCGCGTCCATCGACGAGGATCAGCGTCGGATCGAGGCTGTACTGGATGAAATCGGCAAAGAGGCACAGCTCGCGGTGGACGCGAACGGGCGTTTCGACCTGGAAACCGCGATCGCCTACGCGAAGATGCTGCGACAGTATCCGCTCTTCTGGTACGAGGAAATCGGCGACCCACTGGACTATGCGCTGCAGGCGGCAATGTCCGAGTTCTACGACGCCCCCATGGCGACCGGAGAGAACCTGTTTTCGCATCAGGACGCGCGCAACCTCCTGAGGTATGGAGGGATGCGGCCGGACCGTGACTATCTGCAGTTCGATTGCGCTCTGTCCTACGGGCTGGTGGAATATCTAAATACGTTGGACGTCTTAAACCAGTTCGGTTGGTCTTCTTCCCGCTGCATCCCTCATGGCGGCCACCAGATGTCTCTCAACATCGCTGCCGGTTTGGGCCTGGGAGGCAATGAGAGCTATCCTGATCTGTTCCAGCCCTATGGCGGGTTTCCGGACGGTGTCGAGGTTCTCCAAGGGTACATCCACATGCCAGACCTGCCAGGAATAGGATTCGAAGGTAAATCCGACCTGATCAAAGTGATGCGTGATCTAGCCTCCTAATGGATGACCGGGCACCGCCTGATGGCTGGTTCATGTGTGCAGCTACCAACGTAAGCGAGACAGGTGACCGCTCTCGAAGCGAGGGTTGTGCGGTAATTGCGCGAGAAGGCC
>DASYHX010000339.1:0-3726 GCA_035998065.1 Pseudorhizobium sp. | reverse complement strand
CGATCTTGGCGCAGATGTCATCAAAGTGGAGAACCCGCAGGGCGGCGACGACACCCGGGCCTGGGGACCGCCTTTTGTGGAAGGCAAGGACGGGGAAAACCTCTCTGCCGCCTACTACCACGCGACCAACCGCGGCAAGCGCTCCGTCGCTGTCGACCTGAAGACCGAGGCGGGCCAGGATATTGTCCGGCGGCTTGTTGCGACGGCCGATGTGGTGATCGAAAACTTCAAGCTGGGCGGCCTGAAGAAGTACGGACTTGATTACGAAACCCTGAGGGCGATCAACCCAAAGCTCGTCTACTGCTCGATCACCGGCTTTGGCCAGGATGGCCCCTACGCCAGCCTTGCCGGCTACGACTACATCGTTCAGGGCATGTCCGGCTTTATGTCGATTACCGGTGAGGCAGATGGCCAGCCAATGAAGGCGGGTGTAGCAATTGCCGATATCTTTACCGGGATCTATGCCGTGACGGCCATCCAGGCGGCTCTAATCCACGCGATGAAGACGGGCGCAGGCCAGATGATCGACATGGCCCTTCTCGACGTGATGTCTGCCGTTCTAGCCAACCAGAACATGAACTACCTCGTCTCCGGAACAGCGCCAGCGCGCCTGGGGAACGCCCATCCGAACATCAGCCCCTATGAGGTCATTCCGACAAGCGACGGTCACATCATCCTTGCAGTTGGCAATGACGGGCAATTTCGCCGGTTCTGCACCATACTCGGTACTGCGACGATGGCGGACGACGAGCGCTTCGCCACCAACCGGGCCCGCGTTGCAAACCGTGTGGAGCTTAGGCGTCTTCTTCTCGCGCAGACGGAGACATGGACCAAGGCCGACCTGCTTACCGCCTGCGGCGAGAATGCCGTCCCTGCAGGACCGATCAATTCCATTGCGGAAATGTTCAGCGATCCGCAGGTTCAGGCCCGCCAGATGCGCGTCGACCTGGAAGCCGCAGACGGTAGCATGATCCCAGGCGTGCGTACGCCGATCGTACTGTCGGAGACACCGCTTGCCTATCACCGCCCGAGCCCGAAGCTCGGCGAACACACCGCCGATGTGCTGGCGGAATTGAACGACATCGAGATCAAGGGGAAAGACAGATGAAGACCGGGGGCCAACTGATCGTCGACGCGCTAAGGGCGAATGGAGTGAAGCGCGTATCTTGCGTACCAGGAGAGAGCTACCTTGCCGTCCTCGATGCGCTCTATGAGAGCGGGATCGAAACGCTTGTCTGCCGCCAGGAGGGTGGCGCTGCGATGATGGCCGACTGCTGGGGCAGGTTAACCGGCGAGCCTGGCATCTGCATGGTCACCCGCGGGCCCGGAGCGACCAATGCGTCGGCTGGCCTTCACATTGCCAAGCAGGACTCCATTCCGATGATCCTCTTCATCGGGCAGGTGCAGCGCGATGCACGTGAGCGCGAGGCCTTCCAGGAGGTGGAGTACCGCCGTGCCTTCACCGAGTTTGCGAAGTGGGTTGGCGAAATTGACGATGCTCGGCGCATCCCCGAGTTCGTCACCCGCGCCTTCGCCGTCGCCACCTCCGGCCGACCCGGGCCCGTGGTCCTGACGCTGCCCGAGGACATGCTGGTAGAGGAGGTCGAGGCGCCAGCGGCTCAGGCCTATACGCCTGTCGAGGCCCATCCGGGCCCCAGCCAGATGCAGGCGTTGGAGGCCCTACTGAAAGAGGCGCAGCGACCGATGTTCATCCTCGGGGGCACGCGCTGGAGCGAGCGAGCTGTTTCCGACATGCAGGCATTCGCCAGCCGCTTCAAGGTGCCGGTTGGCTGCTCCTTCCGCCGGCAGATGCTGTTCGACCATCTGCATCCGAGCTACGCCGGCGATGTCGGCATCGGCATCAATCCGGCGCTTGCCAAGGAGATCAAGGAGTCCGACCTGCTGGTTCTCGTGGGTGCCCGGATGTCGGAGATGCCGTCGTCGAGCTACACGCTGATCGATATTCCCTACCCGGCCCAGAAGCTCGTTCACGTCTTTCCGGATCCGGAGGAACTGGGCCGCATCTACCGGCCCGATCTCGCCATCTGCGCGGCGCCTGCGGAATTCGCATCCGCGCTCAAGCATCTGGAACCGCCAGCAGCACCGCTTTGGGCCGAGCGCAAATCGGCTATGCATGACGCCTATCTGAAGTGGTCGACCCCGCCGCAGACGGGACCCGGTGGGGTCCAGATGGGACCGATCATGGAATGGATCGATGCCAATACCGCAGAGGACACCATCTTCTGCAACGGCGCCGGCAACTACGCCACCTGGGTTCACCGCTTCCACCGCTTCCGTAAATTCAACACCCAGGCCGCGCCGACATCTGGCTCGATGGGCTACGGCCTCCCGGCGGCAGTGGCAGCTAAGCAATTGTTTCCCGAGCGGGAGGTCATCTGCTTTGCCGGCGACGGCTGCTTCATGATGCACGGCCAGGAGTTCATCACCGCCGTTCGCTACGGGCTGTCGATCATAACGGTGCTGGTCAACAACGGTACCTACGGCACGATTCGGATGCATCAGGAGCGGGAATATCCTGGCCGCGTCAGCGCCACCGACCTCGTCAAT
Source organism: Pseudorhizobium sp. (assembly GCA_035998065.1). Lineage (GTDB taxonomy): Bacteria > Pseudomonadota > Alphaproteobacteria > Rhizobiales > Rhizobiaceae > Neorhizobium. The sequence continues at coordinate 1,158 of DASYHX010000339.1, read as the reverse complement.
CCAGATTTCGTCGCCTACGCTAAGGCCTTTGGCGGCCACGGCGAACTGGTGGAAAGGACGCAGGACTTCGCGCCCGCCTTTGAACGGGCGCGTGCCAGCGGCAAGCCGGCCATCATTGAAGTCAGGCTGGACCCAGAAGCCATCACGCCCAGTCGCACGCTGACGCAGATCCGCGAAAGAGCTTGAGTCGAAACCCACAAAAAAGCCGACGCATCAGAGGGATGCGCCGGCTTTCGGAATCAGACTGACAGCCGCTTAAATCGCGGCAGTAACCGTGAACTCCACCTTGTACTTAGGCGCCGCGAGCTTAGCCTCGCTGGTCGCACGTGCCGGTGTGTTGGCCGGATCGATCCAGGCTTCCCATCCGGCGTTCATCTCGGAGAAGTAGGACATGTCGGAAAGGTAGATCAGCGTCTGCAGGATCTTTGACTTGTCACTGCCTGCGGCTGCGAGCAAGCGATCGACCTCGCGCAGTGCATACTCGCACTGTTCCTTGACCGTTTCACCCTCGCCGACCTGGCCGGACAGATAGACCGTGTTGCCGTGGACGACGGCGCCGCTCATGCGGGCGCCGGTTTCAATGCGCTTGATGCTCATAAATGCTCCTGGAAATGTTGCGAGCTTCGGAAAAGATGGCCGGTGACCCGGCCGCGGGGGCGTTAGCCGCGCAGATGCTGGCTCTTTTCGTAGATAGCGGTCGAACGTGCACCCGAGCGACAATAGCCGAGCATCGGGCGAGGCAGCTCGTCCAAGGCGTCAACCATGCCGTTGACGGCCTCTGCGTCAACACCCATGCGCCCGACAGGCACATGCCTGATCTCAAGCCCAAGCTCTGCCGCCTTGGCTGAAATTTTGCTAAAGCTCGGCTGGCCCGGCTCTTCTTCGTCCGGGCGGTTGCAGACGATCGACTTGAAACCCATCGCCTCGATCTGCTCCAGATCCTCGGTGGTGATCTGGCCGGTCACGGCGTATTCGTCATTGATCTGTCGGATGTCCATGGAAAATTCCTCCGGCTAGGACGTGGCACCTGCATTACGCTGCCACCGGCGGAGCGTCAATTGACGCCGCGTCAGGTGAACGAGAAGCGCAGCGCGTAGTCGATGCTTTCGCCGGGCTTCAACGGCTTCAACTCACCCTTCTCTGCCAGTTCCTTTCGGC
>DASYHX010000320.1:0-2040 GCA_035998065.1 Pseudorhizobium sp. | reverse complement strand
CTCTCGCGGATGCTCTGCAGGTTCTCGTCATTCGTGCAGCCAAGTGCGACTTCGACATGATAATCCCAGCTTTTTGCGACAAAGCAAACGGAGTCGCTTTTCGCCTGCAACAGCGTCGCGAGTCCCGGATCGTTGGAGGCGGAGATACCGGCGCGCTTGGTCATGCCGAAGGCGACGAAGGATGCCTTTGCAGTTCGTTTTTCTGCAAAGAACATCGTGTCCGTCGGGTTTGCGCCGGGATACCCGCCCTCCACATAGTCGATGCCGAAATTGTCAAGCAGGCTCGAGATCGCGATCTTGTCTTCAACCGAGAAATCGACGCCGGGCGTCTGCTGCCCGTCGCGAAGGGTCGTGTCGAAGAGGTAGATGCGTTCGCGCGTCATTGGTCCGCAGCCTTTCCCGCGAAGCGATCCGTTGAACGGATCAGCCGGTCGAGGATCCCAGGCTCCAGATAGGCGTGTCCCGCACCCTCAATGATGTGGAAGTCCGCCGTCGGCCAGGCCTTGTGCAATTCCCAGGCATATTTGAGGGGGCAGGGCATGTCATAGCGACCGTGAATGATGACTCCCGGAATGTCCTTCAGCTTGTGGGCGTCTCGCAGCAACTGCCCTTCCTCAAGCCATCCGGAGTGGACGAAGTAATGGTTTTCGATGCGCGCGAAAGCCAGCGCATAGTCCGGGTCATGGAAATGGGCCGCATAGTCTGGGTTCGGCAGGAGCGTGATCGTCTCGCCTTCCCATGTGCTCCAGGCAACGGCGCATTCGCGCTTCTTCTGTTCGTCATCGCCCGTCAGGTACTTTCGGTAGGCGGCCATCAGGTCGCCGCGCTCGGCCTGCGGGATGGGCGCGATGAAGCGTTCCCACTTGTCCGGAAACATCTCCGAGACGCCAAACTGGTAGTACCAGAGAAGCTCGGCGCGCGTCAGCGTATAGATCCCACGCAGCACCAGTTCCGTGACCCGCTGCGGATGCGTCTGCGCATAGGCAAGCGCCAGGGTAGAGCCCCAGGAGCCACCGAACACCTGCCAGCGCTCGACTCCCATCATCTCGCGCAGCTTCTCCATGTCAGACACGAGGTGCCACGTGGTGTTGGCCTCCAATGAGGCATAGGGTGTGGACTTGCCGCACCCGCGCTGGTCAAACAGCAGGACGTCGTAGAGCGCCGGGTCGAAGAGCCGCCGATTGCCGGGACCGAAGCCGCCGCCCGGGCCGCCATGAACGAAGACGGCGGGCTTGGCGCCCTTCGTGCCGACGCGCTCCCAATAGACCTGATGGCCGTCACCGACCTCGAGGTGGCCGCTCTCATAGGGTTCGATCTCTGCATAGAAGCCGCGAAGCTGGTCGGAAGAAGATGACATCAATGTCTCACTTTTGGGGATCTGTCGGACGATTTCGCCTAAACGAGGCGACGACGGCAACGAGGAACATCACCGGCACGCCGAATTCGAGCAGTTCTTCTGCAACCACCATCATTGCCTCGGTCTGACCGTCAACCGTGATGCCGAAGGGAGCCAACTTGCGCCCGATCCCATCGATGGACTTGGAGACCACCGCGAAGCCGGCTCCGAAGGCCACGGCCCACGCCCAAAGCTTCAAGGCAAGCAGGCCATTGATGAAGGGTTTTGCGTGCAGCTTGATGATCCGGACCGCAACTGTCGCAACGGCAGCGAGTGCCACCAGCCCGAGAATGCGCTCCGTCACAGGTGCCATATCGGTAAGGTAAAGGTTGCTTTTCAGGATGCCGACACTCGTCAGCTTCTTGTCGAGGTCGAATTCACGGCCAGCCATCAGGAACATGATCGCAGGGAGTTCCCAGGAGCAACGCCAGGTTTCTCCGGGCCGAGTCCACAACCAAACAATCGCTGCATAGGCGTAGAGCAGGGGTGAGGCTATCTCGATCGATCCTGCCTCGCTGGCAATCGTGCCGCGTACACCCTGCGTCGCAATGCCGATCGCTACGAAGACTGCCGTGCCGGCGACAGCCCATAACAAAAAGCGCCAAGGACGATGCTCACCGCTCGTCGGGTCGTTGCCACGCTCA
>DASYHX010000239.1:0-2453 GCA_035998065.1 Pseudorhizobium sp. | reverse complement strand
AACCTGCCCGACGCCACGTCTGCGGATCCAAGCAAGGATCTTGAGGAAGCGGAGGATGTGGCAGAAGAGCTTCGCAGGCAGATTGCCTCGAAGATCCAGGGAGTGGCCGGGAAGCTCGCAGAGGGGTTGGTCGTGACGCCTGCCGAGGGGGGGCTGCTCGTCACGATTTCCGATCAAGCAACGGACCCGATGTTCAATGTGGGCTCCGCAGTTCCCCGGCGCGAGATGGTGCTGGCCATGGAACGAATTGGCCAGGTTCTGAAGGATCGAAAAGGCAGCGTACTCATTCGCGGGCATACCGACGGACGGCAGTTTAAGGGAGCCGAGAACGACAACTGGCGTCTTTCCATGTCACGAGCGCACAGCGCCTATTACATGTTGGTGCGCGGAGGGCTTGCAGAATCACGTGTGAAGCAGGTGTCTGGTTACGCCGACCGGCGTTTGCAGGTCGCTGATGATCCCTTGGCGGCCGCGAACCGACGGATCGAAATCCTCGTGCAGGCGGATGAGGGATGAGAACGGTTCTGGCGGATCTGCCAACGCTCCTTGTCTCGGCTGCTGCTATGGGGCTCGCGTTTCTGTCTGCAGGGGATCTTGCGGCGCAAGAGGATGCAGCTCTTGAACCTTATGTAATGCTGCGTTCACTGCAATTCGTCCAGGACACGGTCGTTGCCGGCGATCATTCCGCCGCCGAGATGCAGCGCTTCATGTTGAGCAAGATCGATCAGCGCCTGCGCTCCGCATCCCCTGCTGTTTACGACGATCCCCGTAACGTCGATGCTGCGCTGATTTACGCCATGAGCGGCGGCAATCCGGAGACCCTTGAGTACTTGGTAGGCAGGGACATCGCAGGCAATTTCGACACCCGCGTCGCCGATGCCCTCCGAAAGTACCTGGCGGGAAAGGGTACGCTGATCGCTACGTCCTTGGGAGACATGGCAAAGGAGTATCGGGATCAGCGAATAGGCCCCTATCTCGCCCTGGTTAGCGGGAATGTGTCAGTTCCGAAAGATCCAAAAGACGCGTTGTCCTTCTATGATATGGCGAGATTGTCTGCTCCCGGCACGATAGTGGAGGAGGCAGCGCTCAGGCGCTCCGTCGCCATTGCCGCCGACGCCGATATGGTCGACAAAGGCTTGGCATATGCGCGCCAATACGCGCGACGGTTCGTCCATTCCCCTTATGCAAGCCAGTTCGCCGACTTCTTCGTGCAGTTGGTGGTTGAACACTATCCTCAGGTGAGCGAGGAAGACCTGGACGGGACGCTGGAGTTCATGGACCTGGACCGTCGGAAAGAAGTCTTTCTTAGGATTGCCAGGAGTGCAGCGCTGAAGGGAATGGGCGAGCTCGCCCGCTTGGCCTCGGCAAAGGCAGCATCGCTGTCTGGGCTGGAGAATGAACCACCGGAGGCGATGGTGACGCTCTACAGCGGGCTCGCCAATATTCCGACACCTAACGTAGGTGCCGTCGCAGAGGGGCTATTGACCATTCCGGAAGATCAGCTGTCTCCGCGGGATCAGGCGCTACGTCGAGCGGCACGGGTCGTGGCTGAAGAGGTGATACGTAAACCCGCGGGCGAAAGCCTGGGGCAAGATGAAACGGTCACAATTCCAGTAGCACCAGACGCGGTCACACCTTCCGTGTCGTCCGAGAATGACCTCTCCGGATCTGCCCAGGCCGCGTCTATCGTCCCTGCGAGCAGTGCTGTTGAACTGGATCCCGAATTCAAAACCTTCGTCGAGACCGGACGCTCGAAACTGAGTGCTGTCGATGATCTTCTGGAGGAAGAAGGTGTGAGACCATGACGCTTGAGGTTCTTGCGAAGCCAGCCCCGAAAGAGGTACCGCTGAAGCCTGGTGGACGGGCCTCGGCCCAATCCGAGGCTCAGTCTGGTGGGGAGGCGTTCTCCAGCGCACTGTCGAACGCCAAGCGTGGAGTGACGTCCGGCGATACCTTCAGCAGAGCTGATCGACCCACCTCACATGCCCCCGCAGAGGACGCCGAACGTGCTGTGAAAGATGGAGTTAGCCTGCCTGGCTCACGTTCGAAGGGCGGGCAGGATCCTCTTGTGAAGGAAGAGAATGCTGAAACGGACGGGGCTGCGCGCACGAATCCTACGCCTGAAAAAAGCATAACGCATCGCCGCGCGCCGGCCATTGAACCATCCACTGACGAGGTACAGAAGCCGGTGATTGCGGCTGCCACGGAAGAAACGTCCGAGGGAGGAGAAAAGGAAGCGGCTGCGGCTGCCCCTCAGAATGCTGCCGAGTTGCTGAGCATCCTGGTGACCCCTTCTGCCGCGGTTGCTACGGGCGCCGGTGCTCGGGCGGCCAATCCGGCTGAAGGCCGGAAAGCTTCAGATCCTGCCCCCGAACGTGCTGCGAAATCAATCTCTGGCGCCGAGATCGCGAAGGCGTCCGCCGACGTTCTTGATATGCCGAGTTCTCAAGGCC
>DASYHX010000237.1:0-5554 GCA_035998065.1 Pseudorhizobium sp. | reverse complement strand
CCGGTCCCGGCAGTCGACGAAATCGCGCGCGACGAGATGGAAGGCTTCATCCAGGTCGCCCTTCAGGCAGCCGAGGAACAGAAGATCGCGGCGAAGGCGGTTACCCCCTTCCTGCTCGACCACATCTTCCATCAGACCGGCGGGCGAAGCCTGAAGACCAACATCGCGCTCGTCGAAAACAACGCGCGGCTTGCGGCTCAAATTGCCGTCGCCTTAACGTCCCAACGCCTGTAGTAGGCCTGCCTCTTCTCGTCTCCGGAGACCTCACCTTGACTGCACTTTCCAACACGGTCCGGGTGCCGGAGCAGAGGTCGGCGCTTGTGGCGCTCATCGCCGGGGGCATCGCCATCGGCGCCTCGCCCATCTTCGTTCGCCTGTCCGAGGTCGGCCCCGTTTCCACCGGCTTCTGGCGGCTAGCGCTTGCGCTTATTCCGTTGTCGCTGTGGGCGCTCCTCAAGCCCGCGCCGGTGGGAAGGCAAAGCCTCAATCTTCGAGATTGCCTGCTTCTCATTCTTCCCGGACTCGCCCTCGCCATCGATCTGGTCGCCTGGCATCTCTCGCTGCACATGACCTCGGTCGCAAATGCAACGCTGCTCGCCAATCTCGCACCCGTCTTCGTCACCCTGATCGGATTTCTGCTGTTCCGGACGGTGGTCACCCGCATCTTCCTCCTCGGTCTCGCCTTGGCGATCGTCGGGGTCGTGACGTTGAAGGGCGGGCCTGCCGCACTGGCAGACGGCCATCTGGCTGGTGATTCGGTGGCCGCCCTCGCGGCGGTCTTCTACGCCTGCTACATCCTCGCTATCGGGCGGCTGCGCAGCAGGTTTGATACGGTGCGGATCATGATCTGGAGCTCCGCCTCGGCGGCCCTCTCCATCCTTCCGTTCGCGCTCTACTTCGAAGGCAATGTCCTGCCGCCGACGCTGTACGGCTGGGCAATCCTGTTCGGCCTTGCCTTCATCAGCCATGCCGGCGGACAGGTCGCAATAACCTATGCGCTTGCGTTCCTTCCCGCCGCCTTCTCCTCGCTGACACTGCTCCTGCAGCCGGTCGTTGCGGCGATCCTTGCCTGGGTCATCCTGGCGGAGGCGGTCGGGCCGCTGCAGGCGTTGGGGGGCGCGATCGTGCTTTCCGGCATCCTCGTCGCCCGCCGCGGCTGACGGCCGGCGAAACGGCACCGGCCGGGTCAGCGGCTCCGGTCCTAGTTGTCCAGCATCTCCCGCACCGCGACTGCAAGCTGCTTCAGAGAGAAGGGTTTCGGCAGGAAGCCGAATTTGGCGTCGGCCGGCAGGTTGCGTGCGAAGGCGTCTTCCGCATAGCCGGAGACGAAGATGAACTTCAGGTCCGGGTAGTTCTTGCGCAGTTCGCCGAGAAGCGTCGGTCCGTCCATCTCCGGCATCACGACGTCGGAGACGACGATGTCGACCTTGCCCTCGAGCTCTTCCATGATGTCGAGCGCCTCGACGCCAGAGCCCGCCTCATGGACGGTATAGCCGCGGGTTTCCAGCATGCGCTTGCCGCCCCGGCGCACGGCTTCCTCGTCCTCGACCAGCAGGACGACGGCGGAATTGCCGGTCAGATCCACCGGTTCTTCCGACTTGCCCGTCTGGGCCACTTCGGCTGGCGCAACGGCATCCGGTGTCGGCTGCATTTCCTGTAGCACCGGCGCTTCGGGAATGTGGCGCGGAAGGAAGAGGCGGAAGGTCGTGCCGCGGCCGACTTCCGATTCTGGGTAGATATAGCCGCCCGACTGCTTCACGATGCCGTAGACCATCGAAAGGCCGAGGCCAGTTCCCTTGCCCACTTCCTTGGTGGTAAAGAAGGGCTCGAAAATCTTGTCCATGATCTCCGTCGGAATGCCCGTGCCGCTGTCGGACACCTCGACCATGACGAAATCCTCCGCAGGAAGGTCGGCCTGCGGAAAGTTCGAGGTTTCGTCGGCTGCAACGTTACGCGTCTTTATCACCAGCGTTCCGCCTTCCGGCATCGCGTCGCGAGCGTTGACGCACAGGTTGATCAGCACCTGCTCGAACTGGGAAAGGTCGGTGCGCACAGTCCATAGGTCGCGGCCGTAATCGACCTCAAGCTTCACGTTGGTACCAGAAATCAATCGGTCGACCAGCATGCGCAGGTCGCCCACCACATCTGTCAGGTTGAGGACCACCGGGCGCATCGTCTGCTTGCGCGAAAACGCGAGCAGCTGGCGGACAAGGACGGCCGCCCGATTGGCGTTCCGCTTGATCTCCATCAGATCGGCGAAGCTTGCATCCGACGGACGCGCCTGCAGCAGCAGGTGGTCGGAAGAGAGCAGGATGGCGGTCAGCACGTTGTTGAAGTCGTGGGCGATGCCGCCCGCCAGCGTCCCGACCGCGTTCATCTTCTGGGTTTGCGCCATCTGCGTCTCGAGCGCCTTCTGCTCGGTCGTCTCGACGGCGTAGACGATCGCAACCTCCTCCGGTGCCTCATCGCTCTCATCGATGACGGCATTGACGTAGAAGCGCACGTAGCGGCTCTCGTCGCCGGGGTGGCGACAGTCGATCGGAGTGATGTCGCCCTGCCTGTCCTTGGCAGCGGCAAGCGCGTGCATCAGTTGCGGGCGTGCGGTCTCATGTACGATCGCCTCAAGATGTGCACCCGCATCCTCCACCTGGTCGCGTGACACCACACCGGCGAACAGCCGCAGGAACGGCGCATTGATGCGCAGGATCTTGCCGTCGCCGTCGACAGAGGCGATCGCCATCGGCGTGTTGTTGAAGAAGCGGGTGAAGCGCATGGCCGAAGCCGACTGGTCGCCCTCCGCGCCCTTCGGCCGGTTCAGCACGATCGTCCGACTCTCGCCCGGCGCCCCGTCACGCATCGAGGTTACCGAATGGACGAGACGCGCCGGCAGGCTCTGGCCATTGGTGCGACGCAGGTCAAGATCTAGCGTCTCCGTCCGCTGCAACCCGGGCGCGGCCTGTACTGACTGGATCAGTGCCATGCCCTCGCCTGCGACGAGGTCGCTGATCGTCATCGACCGCGGCACGAAGGTTGTCAGATCCAGCCCTAACCACTCCGCAAGTGTCGCGTTGATATAAAAGATTTCTCCCTTGCGCCCTGCGGAAAAGAAGCCGGCCGGCGCGTGATCGAGGTAGTCGATGGCGTTCTGCAGCTCGCGGAAGAACCGCTCCTGGTCGTCGCGCTCGGAAGTGATGTCGGTCAGCTGCCATATGTCAAATCGGCCGCTCTTGCGCTCGCCTGGATGCAGGTGCCGCGCCTTCAGGCGATACCAGTGGGCGCCGGAGCCATTGGTGCCGCTGCGACCGAGTGGCTGCGGCAGGCGGAATTCCTCATGGCCCTCGCGCCCTTCACGCAAGCCATTCGTCAACCGGTAGAGCGCCTCGTTGGACTCGCGATTGCGCGAAAGCAGTGGCTCCAGCGGCTGCACGTTGCTGCTCTTGTTCGCTCCAATCAGCCGTCCATACGCCGCGTTGGCGTAGATGATCCGGCCGCGGCTATCGGTCACGAGGATGCCGTCAGGATGGCTTGCCAGAAAGCTGCGCGCCAGTTCATCTGATTGAGACTGCGGCATGACTTCGACAAAGCCGATCGCCGAAGACACGAGGAAGAAAATCCCTACCATCGCGAGCACGCCGAGCAGGCCCAGCACAAGCTCGTTGTCCAACACGTGTTGGAAGAACACGAAGGCTACGGCGACGCCGATAAGCACCAAAGCGAGGAGGAGTATACGAAGGACGGTTCCGCCTCGCGCTCCGCGATCGACGAGCGGCGCCTCGTAGTTGCCCCCCTGCTGCAACTTGGTCATCAAGTCCTCACTGTTCGCTTGCCCCACGAGGCGCAACGCATGAAACCGGCGGTAAACGCACGATTCTCTCTTAGCAAGTTGCGGATGATGCCAAAAGCGGCGCTCCGCAGAAAAGCTGGGATAGTGCATCCCGATGCACCGCTACCAAACCTACAGACCTTGCCTCCAGTGAAAAAAGAAGCACCTTAATATCAGGCGTCAATCGGGAGCGACGAGCAATGGTGGAGCAACTGATGAGCGACTATGGCGGTCGGCTGCTGGTTGCAATTCTTGGGGTCGGGGTGGGCTTCCTCTGCCTCATTGGCGTTCTTTGGCTATTGCGCGAACGGAGGGCGCCGTCTCCCTTCATTCGCGGGGGGCGAAACCGTCAACCGCGACTGCAGGTTCTCGATGCCGCTGCTGTTGATACCCGGCGGCGCCTCGTCCTCGTACGTCGCGACGACGTGGAACACCTGATCATGATTGGCGGGCCAACCGACATCGTCATTGAGGTTGGCATTCCCGGCTTGGTGCAGACAGAAACGGCAGCGCCTCGCGAGGCGACCGAGTCACCGCGTCCTGAAAGGAACCGTCCGCAGGAACACAGAAGTCCACGGCCTCAAGCCAAAACTGATGTAGCTTCCTCTGCCACTCGGGCAGCACCTGCACGTCCGCAGCCGGATCGTGATGAAGCACCGCCCATCCCAGCTCTATCGGCCGAGGATTTCAGCCGACGAAGCGAGGGCGCGTCGCCACTGCCCTTCCCTGTTGTCCCTCCATCGACGATGAATGCAGGACCTGGCCCTGCAATCATGCCGCCCCCTACGGCACCGATGGCCATGTCTTCACAGGAACAGCAGATCCGTCGTGAACCCATTCTCGAGGGTGCCGCCGATATCTTGGATGCCGCGCGAAGCCGGGTCTTTCAGGGACCATCGGAACCGGTTCCATCCGCTCCTCCTCCAGCGGTGGCAGAGAGAGGATCTAAACCTCTGGGCAGCGAGTTCGAACGGGTTCTAGAAGAGGAGATGGCGCACAATCTCGCTTCGCGAGAACCGACGAGCCGCTCCGTAAGTCGGGAGCTGGACCCAAAAGGCTCCTCGCCACAGCGGGATCCGGAGCGGTCGCGGCTCACAGGCGCTACGCCGGACCCCTCACTCCAGAACGAGATGGCGAGGATCTTTGGAGAAATGTCGGTCACGCGCGACAGGTGAACCAACTGCTCGGCATAAGAAAAAGGCGCGGAAACGCCCACGCCCCCAGACTACCTATTCGTCCCGATACACCTTTTCACGCCGCTCGTGGCGTTCCTGCGCCTCTATCGACAAAGTTGCGATCGGGCGGGCGTCCAGACGCTTTAAACCAATCGGTTCGCCAGTCTCTTCACAGTAACCATAGGTACCTTCGTCGATCCGCTGCAGGGCGGCGTCGATCTTTGAGATCAACTTTCGCTGCCGGTCCCGAGCACGCAGCTCAATGGCCCTGTCGGTTTCCGAGGAAGCCCTATCAGCAAGATCGGGATGATTGGCGCTTTCTTCGGCCAGATGGTCCAAAGTCTCACGCGCTTCTCTCAGAATGTCATTCTTCCAGGCGACCAACTTCGCGCGGAAATAAGCCTTCTGGTTTGCATTCATGAACTCATCGTCTTCCGAGAGCACATAATTGCTAAGATCGATCTTCTCACTCAACGCGATTCTCCCGAAGAACATCTCAAGGCCGGCTCTATATCCCAATCGCGCGCCCGCCTTCAAGTCTATTGGACGCAGCAGC
>DASYHX010000197.1:0-2149 GCA_035998065.1 Pseudorhizobium sp. | reverse complement strand
TGATGGACATCCTAACCTCCAGCTCCTAGCCTTCTACAGAGCGGGAGGGCGGGATGTCTGTGGCAGTTGTTGCACACTGTGACTGGAGTATCCACCGGAAGAAGCGGTGGATGTGCACAGCGTTGCGCTTCGACAAGGCCTGGATGATCTCAGCGCCTGAACAAGTCGGCGATACCGACGACCTATTACCGCGGCTGCGACACCGTTCCAGAACAGACGGAGCCCTTCTGATCGGCTTCGACTTTCCCATCGGCCTGCCTGCGGCCTATGGCGGGGCCGTAGGTCTCTGACTTCCGCTCTGCGCTGGGTGCATCGGATCGGGACCGGTCGCGCGATGGTTCGAGGTCGCAGAGCACCGCGATGACATCTCCCTCCATCGCCCCTTCTATCCGCTGCGGCCCGGCGGCACGCAGCGCCAGCATCTGTACGATGCCCTGAACATCAAAGACGGCTCCGCTCTGCTGCGTCACTGCGAGCGGAGAACTGCCGATCGAGGTGACGCCTGCATGTTGTTCTGGACGCTCGGCGGCAACCAAGTCGGGAAGGCCGCCATCAGCGGCTGGCGCGAGATCATCATCCCTTACTTCGCTCACATCGCTCTATGGCCTTTCGACGGTGCTCTCTCCCAACTCGTAGCGCCCGGCGCCACAGTTATTGCCGAAACCTATCCTGGCGACGTTTACGGGCAGCTCGGGATTCCACGCAAGCCGGTCTGGAGCAAGCGGCAGCAGTCTAGCCGCCGTAGCGTCGGCGCCCATCTTCTCCACTGGCTAGCGAGCCGGCCGCATGTCGATTGTGGGGCAGTCGAACCTTTGATCCGGGAGGGGTTCGGCGCAGACAAATCTGGCGAAGACCAGTTCGATGCGCTCGTGGGGCTGTTTGGTATGATCGATGTGGTCGAAGGGCGAAGGGCTGAAGGCGCGCCGACTACGGAAGAGATCATGACCTGGGAAGGTTGGATCCTCGGCCAGCAGGCCTCAGCCCCGTGACATGAAGTAACGTACGGCGAAATGAAACGACTTCGGGTGCCAGCAACTGGAGTCAAATTGCGCACATCTGATTCAAAACCAGCGGCGTCCGATTCAAAGTCCCTGCGGACGATTCCGTTTTAACGGCAGACGATTCAGTTCGTCATATTTTTGATTCCTCATCTGCGAGGGGCGTGCCTCAGGGTTCGAGAGGGCGACCCCAAGGGCGACGAGGAAGTCACCGAAAATGCATCTTAACGTGTCCGCACGTCGTAACAAATTGCGCTCATTCGATTCGGAACGACGGATTTCCGATTCAGAAAATTATGATTCCGATTCACCCGAAAACGCCTTGCGCCGGTCCGCCGGTCCTCTGACCATCGAAGGTGCCATCCATAACAAAAGGGAGGAAAACATGGCACGACAGACACAGCGCGAACGCAACGCGAAGCAGCGAGAGAGACAGCGGCTGTTGCGGGACCGGCACAAGATTGAGCGGCGCCCGGCACGGGATGATTTCGCCCGCGTTCTCCTCTTCAGGGTGATCTCCGGCCTGCTGAAGACTGGCCGATTTTCCAAGCTGGAAGAGCTGGAAGACGAACTGGTTGAGGAGCTGGCGGCCCAGGGGTTCGACGAACGGGCGGCGTGCGAGGTCTTCAGCGCTCTCGTCGAACAGTATGGGAGTGGCGACAGCCCCTTCCGCCGCAAGGTTCATCTCGTACATTGACCGCAGCCCTGCCGGTGATCGGAAAGCCTTCTTCGCCAGGGTAGGCACTCACCTGATGCAAACGACGTTCTCCCGATGGAGACTTCGTCCCCCTGTTACTTCGTGAAACGCCGTTTGCTTTCGAATCGCTTCTCTGGAGCACCCAAACAGGCACTCTGCGACAGTTACCTCAGGTTAACCCGTCTCACTTAGCTCGCTCGCCCCGCCTCGGCGGGAGCAGGACAACAACAGCTATGTGAACTGAAATGACAGACAGCTTTTCTCCCAAGGCATTCCAGCGCAAGATCGACGCCTTTTGCCAACTTCGCCTCTCGCCGCTTCTGCCGGCCGAAGAGCTGGCGAGGTTGATGAGCTACATGCACTCGCTGATCCAGTTCCGGCATCCCGCACCGCGGATTGGCGGCAGGACAGACTGGAGCAGTGTTGCGGCTGCTTGCGGGGGCGACGCCAAGCT
>DASYHX010000127.1:0-4789 GCA_035998065.1 Pseudorhizobium sp. | reverse complement strand
CTGCCGTCTTCCAGATAGACGTCAACTTCAACGGTCGGGTTTCCGCGGCTGTCGAGGATTTCGCGTGCGACGATATCGGTGATGGCGGTCATGATCTCTCCCTGAGGTGAACCTATTGCCCTTCGGTCATCGACCATGTCTCTTAATCGATGACAGGCAAATTACAATCGCGGTGCCTCAAGCGCCCTTCGTCACGGCGTCGTATGCCAGCAGCTTTTCCAGAAGCCGCGGCATATCCTTCAGATGCACCATGTTCGGGCCGTCTGACGGCGCGTTATCCGGATCCTCATGGGTCTCGATGAAGAGGCCGGCGACGCCGACGGCGACGGCTGCGCGGGCGAGCGTCTCGACAAACTCGCGCTGTCCGCCCGACGAACCACCCTGCCCGCCCGGCTGCTGAACCGAGTGAGTCGCATCGAAGACGACGGGCGAACCCATCGCGGCCATGATCGGCAGCGAGCGCATGTCGGAGATAAGCGTGTTGTAGCCGAAGGAGGCGCCGCGCTCGCAGAGAAGCACGTTGGGGTTGCCGCTCTCGGTGAATTTCGCCAGCACGTTCTTCATATCCCAGGGCGCGAGGAACTGGCCCTTCTTGACGTTGATGACGCGACCCGTTCTGGCGGCTGCGACAAGAAGGTCTGTCTGGCGGCTCAGGAAGGCCGGTATCTGCAGGATGTCGACTGTCGGCGCCACAAGCGCACACTGCTCTTCCGTATGGATATCGGTCAGGACCGGAAAGCCGAACTCCGTCTTGAGGTCGGCGAAAATCTCCATCGCCTTCTCAAGCCCAATACCCCGCTTGCCGGAAATCGATGTGCGGTTGGCCTTGTCGAAGGAAGATTTGTAGACGAGCCCGATGCCGAGCTTCGCGCAGAGCTCCTTCATGGTGCCGGCAATCATGAACGCGTGGTCGCGGCTCTCCATCTGACAGGGGCCGGCGATCAGCGAGAAGCGAGCCTTCTGCGAAAAGAGCACACGGCCGTCGCCCTCGCCGACCTGGACTTCGGAATTGGGGCTCATGCTCATCGCTTTACTCCTCGAAGGCGAACAACACATCTTGACCAGTGGCATTCGCCACAACCAAGCGGTCGTGTTGGCGCAAGAACGGCACGTCATTAGCAGCAAGGACACTCGCTGTCACGGCGAGATTGGTGACGCAAAAGACTACGGAATGACCGCGAAGATCTTGCATGGCACCCCGCTTCGCGGTTACCGACGCAGTGGACATTGGATTGCCGATGACGCGCACAATGCAGCCGCGCATACCATAAATGACAGAGTTGCCCTCTCGCCTTCCCTTCATTGCCAACACTGTCTCCAGCAAGTGACACTCGTCAGCGAGACTGTCTGCGGAGAGGACGATTTCACGCAGGCCTGACACGCCATTTGCATGTCGCGTCAGCGCGCCAATCCCGCGGGGAAGCATGTTGATCCTCTGACAAGCAAACATGAAGAACGCGGGCGAAGCGTCATCTGCGGCGAATGCCAGACGGAAACTTGCGATAACCTCGCGTCCGGTCGGCAGCGCCAACTTTCGGGAGAACTCCAGAACCTCCCCGGCAGAAAAGCCGGCCGCGCGATAGGCGGCGTCTTCCGCGAAGGCATCATCCGTTGCCAATACCACGGCAGACAAACCACCTTGGGGGAAGATGCGCCGCACATGCCGGTCACAGTCGGTGAAGACGTTGCCGGCGTCCGCTGATCGGGCATACAATTCCGGATCACCAATCGCGAGCGGCTCCAGGTAAGCGCCATCTTCCAAGAAGACGCATGCGTTCTGGGTGCCGAATGGGTGGCATGCATCCGCGGCAACGGCGAACCCCAGTCGCTGGAGCGCCGCGCGCCCCTGCGCCAGCCCCTCCACAGGCATGACCAGATGATCGATGCTGCGCATATTCATAAGTATCCCTCCACGGCAGGCTAACCAGAGCGCCTGAGACTGCCTTTTTGGCCGAGCAGCCACCGCGTTGTACGAAAATTTTGACCCTTGCGGAACACATGTGGAACAGATACAGTCTGTTCCGTATTTGTTTCACGTCAGAGGAACCCGGATGCTCACGCGCAAACAGCAGGAACTGCTTCTCTTCATTCATGAGCGGATGAAGGAATCGGGTGTGCCGCCGTCCTTCGACGAGATGAAGGACGCCCTCGACCTCGCGTCCAAATCCGGAATTCACCGCCTGATCACGGCGCTGGAAGAGCGCGGTTTCATCCGTCGCCTGCCGAACCGGGCGCGTGCACTTGAAGTTATCAAGCTGCCGGAGGCCTATAACAGCAGTCTGCAGCCGCGGCGGGGCTTCTCTCCAAGTGTCATCGAGGGCAGTCTTGGCAAGCCAAAAGCTCCGCCAGCCGCCCCAGTCAGGGCTACGGCCAATGACGAGAGTAGCAGCACCACGGTTCCCGTCATGGGCCGTATCGCAGCCGGCGTGCCAATCTCGGCCATCCAGAACAACACCCATGACATCGCGGTACCGGCGGAAATGCTCGGCACCGGCGAGCATTATGCGCTGGAAGTGAAGGGCGACTCGATGATCGAGGCCGGTATTCTCGATGGCGACACGGTTATCATCCGCAACGGGCAGATCGCTGGCCCGGGCGATATCGTCGTGGCGCTGGTGGACGACGAGGAGGCGACGTTGAAGCGATTCCGCCGCCGTGGCGGCTCGATTGCACTCGAAGCGGCAAATCCGGCTTATGAGACCCGGATCCTGCCGGCAGAACGGGTGAAGGTTCAGGGCAAGCTTGTCGGGCTTATCCGGCGCTACCATTGATCAAATGCGATACCGGTGCCGGAATCGCGGGACTGAACTCATCGCTGCGCCAGTCGTAGAGACGGTGCTCTGTCCACGGGCGCCTGACGCCCCAGGTTGCTGCCTCTGCTTTCCATCCTGAAGCGCCGGTAGATCCGCGAAACCGGATTTCAAGCGCGCCTGTCTTTCGCAGCCCATCGCCCGAAAGCAGCAGTGCGCCCGAGCGGCACTCGTGGAAGTGGGCCCTGGGTGCAACGACAAGGTGGGCAAGGTCACAGCCGAGGCCAGTCACACGCCAATCCTCAATCGTCACCACGTTGACGCCCTGCTCGGTCGCCGCCGTGCACCAAAGCTTTT
Organism: Pseudorhizobium sp.; assembly: GCA_035998065.1. GTDB lineage: Bacteria > Pseudomonadota > Alphaproteobacteria > Rhizobiales > Rhizobiaceae > Neorhizobium. Next base: position 1,682 of record DASYHX010000127.1, on the reverse strand, counting down.
TGCGGCAATGGAACCGTCCGACGCGCTTTCCTGCTAAATGCAGATCTCGCATCATCGCCTCCCGCATAACCGCCATCTGCGGCCCATCGATCTCCTGCCTCAGATCCGTCGGCGGCAAAGGCACCTCTCCGGCCGAGGAGATCTGCGGAGGGAGCGGAACACCAAGCCGATGAGCACGCTGCCACTGATCAAAAATGAATGACGCCGGCTTGGCGCGATTGCTTGAAGGCGACGACCCGAGAAGTACCACCAGCGTTGCGTCCTCCGACACAAGCACGTCAGGCGGCAGCTTGCGTTGCTCCTGAGAACTCAAAAAGAAAGCGAACGCCAAGAGCGGCAGACCAATGAGCCGCAGACGTGTCCTCAGCAGGCAGAGCAGCAGAAAGCCTGCAGAGGAGACGACCAAAAACCAAGTATGCTGTCGTCCGACACCGACCTCGCCACCCCAGGTGGCGACGTGCTTTGCGACGGCGATGACCGCGTCAAGGCCACCTCCCATGAGCTTGAGGAACGGAGCCTCCAGCCCAAACGGCATGAGAAGCATCCCGATCAGCCCTGCGGGCATCACCAGGAAGGAGATGATCGGCATCACCGCGAGATTGGCTGCAAGCCCATAACCTGGCAGGCGATGGAAATGATCCATCGAGTATATCGCGGTTGAGACCCCCCCGATCAGCGACGTCACGAAGATGCCGGCCATGAAGTTCCAGCCCGCTTTCATTGGAGCAAGCCGTCCCTTGATCAGAACAGCAGGCTCCGGCTCCTCGCGGGAAACCCACTGGCTCCAGGCGGAGTAGCCGGCGACCAACGCGATGGTCGCGGCAAAGGACATCTGGAAGCTCGGCCCCATGACTTCGGAGGGCGAGACGGCGATGATGATGATCGCCGAGATTGCGACGTTGCGCAGACTGATCGCTGCCCGATCGAAAAAGACCGCAACCAGCATGACGGACATCATGAGATATGCCCTTTCTGCCGAAACGGCGAAGCCCGAGATCAGGTAGTAGGCAGTCGCCATCAGAAGCGCGCCGAAGGCCGCGATCTTCTTGATCGGCCAAGCCTGGGCAACGCCGGTCAGCAGACCTAAGCAGGTTCGCAGTCCGACAAAGAAGATCCCGGCGGCGAGCGCCATATTGAGACCGGAGATCGCGACGATATGCGCAAGGCCGGATACCCGAAGAGCCTCCGTGGTTTCCTTGGAGATAGCACGTCTCTCGTCGGTGACAATCGCGGCCGCGAACGCCCCGGCATCTCCCGGGACGACTGCACGGATTCGCTCCGCAATCTGCCCACGCAGCGCAAATATGGCGGACTCCAGCCGGCTCGCCCAAGTTTCGCGAGCAGACAGCCGCTCCTCCATGCTAATCTCCGTCCGCGCGGGCGCGCCATAGAAGAAGCCGACCGCTCCGACGCGATCGAAGTAGGTGCTGAAGGCAAAGTCGTTCAGGCGGGGCAGTGCGGGTCCAGAAGGCGGCGAAAGCCTGGCGCGACCGGCGATCTTCTCTCCGGCCGCGAAGGGTTCATGTTTTGACCGGACCAGCAGCACAACCCGCTCGGGCGGACGTTTCAACGCAGGATTTGCCGTCCCGACGACCTCCAGAAAATACCGCCACCGGCCTTCCCCCGCTGCCTCGCGCCGTTGGACCTTCCCCATCAGGTTGGTCGTCACCGGTCCATCGAGG
>DASYHX010000040.1:0-12038 GCA_035998065.1 Pseudorhizobium sp. | reverse complement strand
CATTAACCTTAATTACACTATTGCCGATCATCCTTGGGCCACGTGAATCCCTCAAGGACCGGTCATGAAACCCGCTCGTATCATCATCCTCGCCGTGGCCGTCGTCGCAGCCGGTCTCGCCGGCGTGCTCGCCATGCGGCTATCGGGAACGAGTGCGCCGCAGATCACCGAAACGATCATCGAGCACCAGCCGTCCGTCAACGTGCTGGTATCAGCGGGCAATCTTGCCGTGGGCAGCAGGCTGAATGAGGAAGCCCTGCGCTGGCTCCCCTGGCCTCAGAACGGGCTGGTAGAAGGTTTCATCACGGAGCAGGCACGACCGCAGGCGATCTCCGAGTTGAATGGGATGGTCGTTCGGTTGCCGATCTTCCAAGGTGAACCGATCCGCGGCGAAAAGATCGCCGATTCGTCCAATCGCATCATGTCCTCGCTCTTGCCTGCCGGAAAACGTGCCGTAGCCACCGCAATTTCGGTTGCCACGGGCGCCGGCGGCTTCGTGCTGCCGAACGACCGCGTCGATGTCATCATGGTTCGCCGCAACGAGGAAGGTCGCTTCCTGACCGAAGACGTCCTTTCCAACGTCCGCGTGCTCGCGATCGACCAGCAGATCCAGGAGAGCCCGGACGGAGCCAAGACCGTCGTCGGTACGACCGCGACGCTGGAACTGACGCCGGAGCAGACGAAGGTCATCGCAGTTGCACAGCAGATGGCAGATCGACTGACGCTCGCGCTGCGTTCGGTCGCCGATGCGCAGGAGGCCGATACGGTTGCCGCCGATTATCTGTTGAGCGGCGGCGGCAAGGGCGAGATCCAAGTGATCAAGTCGGGTTCGATCGTGAACTCCCAGGTACAGACGAACACGCAGTGAACGGAGCCAGGACGTGGGTCAGATGAAACGTTTAATGAAGAGTGGCGCGAGGGTGAGCCTGGCATTCTGCCTCACCTTTGCCGGAGAGCCCCTCGCTGTTATCGGAGGTCACTCCCCGATCCCGCAGGCCGAGGCCCAGGAAAACGCGATCGTGCGTATTGCCGATGCGGGAAAAGGGGTTCGCAAGCGGCTTAAGCTGGGGCTTAACAAGGCTCTTGTGGTCGACCTGCCTGCCGACGCGCATGATATTCTCGTCGCCGATCCGACGATGGCCGACGCCGTCACGCGGACGTCACGGCGCATCTACCTCTTCGGCAAGACCGTCGGACAAACGAACATCTTCATCTTTGGCCGCAATGGCGAGGAGATTGTCAGCCTCGATCTCGAGATCGAGCGTGACATTTCCGGCCTCGAAGCCAACCTGCGCCGATTCCTGCCGGACTCAAACATCAAGGTCGAGATCATCTCCGACAATATTGTCCTGAGCGGTACCGTAAGAACGCCTCAGGATGCGACCCAGGCAACGAAGCTTGCCAACATCTTTCTCACCGGGGGTGAGGCCACGACCCGCACCGAAGTCGCCACCAGCGACAGCAGCGGCGACGGCGCCGTCGCGCTTTACGCCGAAGGTCGCCAGAGGTCTCAGGTGGTCAATCTGCTGACCATCGAGGGCGAGGACCAGGTCACCTTGAAAGTCACCGTGGCCGAGATTCGCCGCGAGGTGCTAAAGCAGCTTGGCTTTGACAACACCTTCACGCGCTTGCCCTCCGGGACGAACTCCGGCCTGGATGTGCTGCAAATAGGCGCCGGCGGTACCAATGGGCTCACAGGCAGCATCGCTGGCACCGTGGGTCGACTCGGCATCGAGACCGCACTTAGTGCGCTGGAGCAGGCGAAGGCCATCCGCACGCTAGCCGAGCCGACATTGACCGCCATCTCCGGTCAATCTGCAACATTCAATTCGGGTGGACAGCGTCTCTATTCGACAACAGACTCAGACGGTGACACGCGTATCACGTCCTACGATTACGGCATCTCGCTCGGCTTTACCCCCACCGTGCTGTCGTCGGGCCGCATCAGCCTTCGCATCCAGACCAAGGTCTCCGAGCCGGTTGCCAACGGCGTCGGGGTAGAATTCCGCAGGCGTGACGCAGAGACTGTCGTTGAACTGCCATCGGGCGGATCCATTGCCCTGGCCGGCCTGATTCGTGACGATGTGCAGCAGGGAACCAGCGGCACACCTGGCGCTTCCAAGCTGCCGCTCGTTGGCGCCCTCTTCCGTGCGAAAACGCTGGAGCGGACCGAAACCGAACTCGTTATCATTGCAACGCCCTATCTCGTCCGCCCGGTCGCCCGCAATGACCTGTCGCGTCCAGACGATAACTTCAACCCCGCAAGCGATGTCGCCAGCGTCTTTCTCGGCCACGTGAACCGCATCTATGGACGCAAGGACGCACCCCCTCCTGCCCTTCCTTACGAAGGCAATGTCGGATTCATCTACAAATGACGCGCGTTGATCGGAACACATCACATACCGCAACGGAGTTGCGGGAAGGGCGGCAGACAGCGGGAACACCAATGTCTGGAAGGATCGGTAGTGTTCGCCGCATCTCCGGCGCCGCTGCAATCTTCTTTGGGATCTCCACCCTGCTTGGCAGTTGCGCAAATCGCGACGGCATGACAACCGGCGCTTTGCCTGACGATTACCGCACGCGCCACCCGATCGTTGTCGGCGAGGAGGAGAAGACCATCGATATCCCGATCGCGGCGGGCGATGATGGTTTGACGCGTGGCCAGAGCGAGGTCATCGCTGGCTTTGCGGCCAACTACACGCGGTCGTCGAAAGGTATCATCAGGGTCATGACGCCGCAGGGCGCCATCAATTCGGGTGCTGCGGCAGCCGCAGCAAGTGACGTTCGTCGCCTCCTGGTGCGCATGGGTGTGCCGAAGAACCGGATTCTGCACACCGGTTACGCGGCGGCAGGCTACGGCTCGACCGCGCCTATCCGCCTCGCCTACGTCGCGATAACGGCTCAGGTCGGCCCCTGCGGAGAATGGCCGGCGGATCTCACGCTGAATACCATAGAGAACAAGAACTATCACAACTTTGGTTGCGCCAGCCAACGCAACCTGGCGGCACAGATTGCCGACCCGAATGATCTTCTCGGGCCGCGCCGAATGACACCGGCAGATGCGGAGCAGCGCGGGCAGGCGATGGAGCGCTATCGCGAAAGCTATACAGAACTGCGAGATTTCCAATGATCACCTTAGATCGAGCCCAAGGGTGGCCGCTATGAGTGCCGTGAACTACAGCCTCAGCACGTCGAACATGCCCGACCCACAGGTTCCAGATGAGGCGCATCCGGTCGATCTGACCGGTCTGCGCCCCCTGCCTCGGATCTCCATTCATGCCTTCTGCGAGAGTGAGCAGATGCTGCGCACGATGGAGCAGATGGGGCGGGATCGCCGCATGGCGAAGGTAAACATGCGGGTCACCAACGGCGGCACCGAGGCCGCCGCCAACATGTTCTCCGGAAGCCCGACCCCGAACCTGATCATCTTAGAGACTGACGTACAGCCTTCCGGCCTCCTTGCTGAACTGGCGCCGCTTGCCGACGTGTGCGATCCATCTACCCGCGTGATCGTCGTCGGGCGCTACAACGACATCGCGCTCTATCGCGAATTGATCCGCAACGGTATCTCCGAGTATCTGGTAGGCCCGGTGCAGATGGTGGAAATTCTATCCTCCATCGCCGCAATTTTCGTTGATCCCGAGGCTGAACCAGTTGGCAAGTCGATCGCCTTCGTCGGGGCGAAGGGAGGCGTTGGTTCCTCCACCATCGCTCACAACTGCGCTTTCGGCATCTCCACCCTCTTTTCCACAGAGACAATCCTGGCCGACTTGGACCTCCCCTTTGGTACGGCGAACATCGATTTCGATCAGGATCCGGCACAAGGGATCGCGGAAGCTGTTTTTGCGCCTGATCGGCTTGACGAGGTGTTCCTCGACCGGTTGCTGACCAAGTGCTCCGAGCATCTTTCCATGCTGGCAGCGCCGTCCCTGCTCGATCGGGCCTATGACTACGAAGGGATGGCTTTCCAGCCGATCGTGGAGATCTTGCAACGCAGTGCGCCGGTCGCCGTGCTTGACCTGCCTCATGTGTGGTCGGAATGGACGCGCTCGGTTCTGGCGGCTGCCGATGAAGTGGTGATTTGCGCCGTTCCCGACCTCGCCAACCTGCGCAACACGAAGAACATGCTGGACGCGCTGAAGAAGTTGCGTCCGAACGATCACGCCCCGCACCTGATGCTCAACCAGGTTGGTATGCCAAAGCGACCTGAGATTGCGCCGAACGACTTTTTCGAGCCGCTGGAGGTGGAGCCGATCGCCATCCTGCCGTTCGACGCAGCGCTGTTCGGCAATGCGGCCAACAGCGGCCGGATGATCACGGAGATCGATGCGAAGTCTCCGGCGGCGGAGACCTTCTCTCAGATCTGCCACATCGTGACGGGCCGTTCTGCAGCGAAGAAGGCAAAGAAGGGCGGCCTCGGCAAAATGCTGGGCCTGCTCGGCCGAAAGTAGTGGCCGAACGGTCTTGAGGTCCTGCGGCAGTATGAAGACGGGATAAAGTGCATGTTTGGAAAGCGCGGCAGCGATGGTTTCGGGAAGAGCACGGGGGGCGTCAGCGCAGTCGCGGCCCCTCCGGCTGCGCCGTCGTTGTCACCAGCAAAGCCCGGTGGTCCAGAAGTCTTCGCAGAGCCAAACCAGGATCGCAGTGGGACACGTCAGCAGGTAGCTCCTCCTCCCATTGCCCCAACGGCTGCCGCACGCAAGAAGCCAGTCCGTACCGAGCACTACTACGATACAAAAAGTCAGGTTTTTTCTGCGCTTATCGATACCATTGACCTTTCACAACTGGCCAAGCTGGACGGTGAAAGTGCGCGGGAAGAAATACGCGATATCGTCAACGATATCATCACCATCAAGAACTTCGCGATGTCCATCTCTGAGCAGGAGGAACTGCTCGAGGACATTTGCAACGACGTCCTTGGCTATGGCCCGCTGGAACCGTTGCTGGCGCGTGATGACATCGCCGACATCATGGTCAATGGCTCCGGTCAAACCTTCATCGAAGTGGCCGGTAAGACGATCGAGTCCGAAATCCGCTTTCGCGACAACGCACAGCTGCTGTCCATTTGCCAGCGCATCGTCAGCCAAGTTGGCCGACGTGTCGACGAATCCTCTCCGATCTGCGATGCCCGCCTGCCTGATGGCTCGCGTGTGAACGTCATCGCGCCCCCGCTGGCCATCGACGGCCCGGCGCTTACCATCCGAAAGTTCAAGAAGGACAAGCTCACCCTCGAACAACTGGTCAAGTTTGGCTCGATCAGCGCCGAAGGTGCAACGCTTCTGCAGATCATTGGACGCGTTCGCTGCAACGTCGTCATTTCCGGTGGCACGGGATCGGGTAAGACTACGCTCTTGAACTGCCTGACACGCTACATCGACGAAGACGAGCGTGTCATTACGTGTGAGGATACGGCTGAACTGCAACTGCAACAGCCGCACGTTGTTCGCCTTGAAACACGCCCGCCGAATATCGAAGGCGAGGGCGAAATCACCATGCGCGACCTCGTCAAGAACTGCTTGCGCATGCGACCGGAGCGTATCATCGTAGGCGAAGTGCGCGGCCCGGAAGTTTTCGACCTTCTACAGGCGATGAATACCGGTCACGACGGCTCGATGGGCACGATCCACGCAAACACCCCCCGCGAATGCCTCAGCCGAATGGAATCGATGATCGCCATGGGTGGCTTCGGCCTACCGGCGAAGACGGTTCGTGAAATCATCTCCGGCTCGGTGGATGTAATCATCCAGGCAGCGCGTTTGCGCGATGGCTCCCGTCGGATCACGCACGTTACCGAGGTGATCGGCATGGAAGGTGACGTGATCGTTACGCAAGATCTGATGCGCTACGACATCGAAGGGGAGGACGCTAACGGCAGGTTGATCGGCCGCCACATGTCCACCGGCATCGCGAAGCCGAATTTCTGGGATCGTGCCCGCTACTACAATGAAGAACGCCGACTGGCCGCCGCATTGGATGCCATGGATCAGGGAGCGGATTAGCGCGATGTTTGGCTTCGATCTCAACCTGGTGCTGATCGTCGCCTTGGCTGCGGTGTCTGCTGCCGCGGTCTGTTACGCGCTGCTGTTCTCGCAGATCGAAACTGACAAGAAGACCAGCGCGCGCATAAGCCGGGTTAAATCGGCGGAATCGGATCTGAGCAAGGTGAAGGCTGCAAGGGACCGGGTCCAGGAGCTCTCAAAGCGCCGTAAGTCAGTGCAGGATTCGCTCAAGGATCTGGAAAAGAAGCAGCAGGAACGCTCCCGCAAACTGGGCGACGGCAGCTTGAAGTCCCGCCTCGCGCAGACTGGCCTGCCCCTGACATTGGGTCGCTTCTACATGCTAAGTGGTGCCTTTGGCCTTTTCTCTTTTCTTATTGCTCTGCTTGCAGACGTGCCCCTGCTTGCCGCGGTTGGGGCGGGGTTTGCATCAGCCTTTGGTCTGCCTCGTTGGATCATCCGTTTTCTGGTCAAGCGCCGGCAGAAGCAGTTCCTGAATGAGTTCCCGAACGCACTCGATGTCATGGTTCGGTCAATCCGCTCCGGTCTTCCGCTCAATGATGCCATGCGGCTGATCGCATCAGATGGTCAGGAGCCTGTGAAGACGGAATTCAAACGCGTCATCGAGTCCCAGCAGGTTGGTCTCAGCGTCCCAGAAGCCTGTGTCCGAATGATGCAAACCATGCCTTTGCCAGAGGTGAACTTCTTCTCGATCGTCATCACCATCCAGGGCCAGGCCGGCGGCAATCTTTCAGAAGCACTTGGAAATCTGGCTAAAGTGCTGCGCGAACGTAAAAAGATGAAAGCCAAGGTGCAGGCGCTCTCAATGGAGGCGAAGGCCTCCGCAGTCATCATCGGCGCTCTACCCTTCATTGTTGCACTGCTCGTCTATCTCACGTCGCCTGAGTACATGACGATACTGTTCACCGACCCGCGTGGCCACATGATCATGCTCTTCTCAGGCGTATGGATGTCGATCGGCATCTTCGTCATGCGCAACATGATCAACTTCGATATCTAGTGAGGCGGCGATGAGCGATGTTGCAACTTCCCTGACGGATCCGGCGCTGCTCTTCGCAATCGTCGTCGCCATAGCCGTGTTCGCGACCTTCTATTCTCTTGCGACGCCTTTCCTCGAACGGGGGAACCTGGACAAGCGTATGAAAGCGGTTTCAACCGAGCGCGATCAGATCCGCGCCCGCGAACGCGCGCGGATGAATGCTGAAGCCTCCAAGACGACGCTCCGCACGCAGAACAACCAGTCGGTTCGCAACATTGTTGAGCGATTTAATCTTCGTCAGGCGCTGGTGGATGACAACACAGTCAACCGCTTGCGTGCTGCGGGCCTGAGGTCCCAGAATGCGCTCAACATCTTCCTTGTTGCGCGTTTCCTGCTGCCCTTCCTTTTTCTCACGCTCGCCATCATCTGGATCTTTGTTCTTGGCAACCTTGCTGAACGTCCTTTTGCGATCCGCATATTGGCAGCAGTCTTTTTCGCTTATGTCGGCTTCTATTTGCCAAATATCTACGTGAGCAATCGCGTGACAAAGCGCCAGCAATCGATCAAGCGTGCCTGGCCGGATGCACTGGACCTCATGCTGATCTGCGTAGAGTCAGGCATTTCAATGGAAGCGGCAATGCGGCGGGTTGCCGAAGAGGTCAGCAGTCAGTCCGCGGAACTTGCGGAGGAACTGGTTCTGACAACGGCGGAACTCTCCTTCCTCCCCGACCGTCGCGTGGCGCTGGAAAACCTCGGGGTCCGCACCCAGCTCGACACCGTGAAGAATGTCACGCAGGCCCTCATTCAGGCAGAACGTTACGGCACACCGATTGCCCAGGCCCTCCGCGTCCTGGCGCAGGAGGGCCGCGATGAGCGGATGAACGAGGCAGAAAAGAAGGCGGCGGCCCTTCCCCCGAAACTAACGGTGCCGATGATCCTGTTCTTTCTGCCGGTGCTCGTCGCCGTCATTCTCGGCCCTGCCGGTATCCAGGTCGCTGATCGCTTCTGATGGTGTCAGCTACGTCGCCTGATCTGCGCTGATGAGGTGCAGATAGGTGCTCCTGAAGGTAGAAGTAGAGGCTGGCAAAGCGTCTGCCCTGCTGCCACAAGCAAGATCAATGGATGCGGGACCTGAGCGACATTGCTAGTTCGCCGCCGTCTTGGGTTTATTGTTCTTGTCTGAAAGTTTCGCCCAGGAGTTCTGCTGCGCCAGCATGGAGCGCAGGTAGGCGACATTGGCATCAGCCTGTTGCTGCGAAAGCTCACGTTTCGCGATTTCTTCCGCTTCCGCAAACCGGCCCTGAAGTCCGACCACAAGAGCAAGGTTCTGGCGGACCCGGCTATCGGCAACCGGCTGCTGCGCGGCCGACCTCATATAAGTCTCGGCAGTACGAAGATCGCCGCTCAGCACATAGGACATGCCGAGATTTGACATCACCGACGGTTCGTTGGGCTTGGCATCAAGCGCCATGCGATACTTCTGCCGTGCTTCGTTCGACCGACCCAACTGGTCAAGCACTGCACCCTCTGCGGAATAGAGGCGCCAATCCGGGCGGTCCGGCGTCTGCGCGCGACGGATCGTTTCAAGTGCCTGCTCTAGTTGTCCCGCCGCAGCCTGCGCCTTGCCGTAGGCGGCAAGAACCTCCCGATCGCGGGGGTGGGCAATCACCACCTGCTGCATCACAGCCAAAGCCTGGGTGTGCTTCCCCGTCATGGCGAGGATCTGTGCGTAGCGGAGACCCGCCCCGCGATCCTTGGGATTGTTCTCATAAGCCCGGCCGAAGGTCCGCTCGACCCGTTCCAACTCTGGCGCGCTCATGGTTTCAAGTTGCGCGGCCGACGCCGAGACGGAGCCTGTCTTGATGGTATCCTTCTGCGACGCACAACCACCCAGCGCGAGTGCAAGGAGAATCAGGCTGGTGGTTTGTGCCAATCGAAGCTTCAAAGGAAAGACAGGCGTGCTTGCAGTCATATTGCTATCTCGTCCCTTTGCCGCACAGTCATGGACATGGCGGACCTGTGGCGCATTGCGTCCTTGAGCAATAGACTGTTAACCCTAACATACGGTTAAGCACCTGATTCACCACGACAAGGCAATCCATGAACAGCTATCGCTACATCGAGCGTCCTTCGCCACTGACCGAAAGCTCCTCCGGGTCCCTCCCGGTTTATCTGGTGACGCCCTCGGATCTGGAGCAGGGTGCTATGGATTCTGCCATCCTTTCCTGGGCTCGTGCGGCAGGTTTCTGGGGGGAGCAGGGCAGTCTGCTGCTTGTGCCAGGTGCCGATGGTGAAATTGCTGGCGCTCTTTTCGGCCACGATGCGGGCACCGAGGGTGCGTTTGGCGCCGGCAAGCTGGCCAAGCTTCTGCCGGCAGGTGATTGGCACATCGAAACGTCTCCGGGGCAGCAGAAAATCGCGCTCGGGTTTGGTCTCGGCAGCTACTCCTTCACGCGCTATCGCAAGGACAAGCAGAAGCAGGTTCGGCTGGCGCTCGTCCACGATCTGCTCCCGGATGTCGAGCGTCAACTCGCCGGCGTTTTCCTAGCCCGGGACTTGATCAACACGCCGACGAACGACATGGGCCCCGAGCAGTTGGAGACGGCGTTCCGTTCCCTCGGCGAGCACTACGGGGCCGAGGTCACGTCGATCGTCGGCGATGATCTTCTGGTACAGAACTTCCCTCTTGTGCACGCGGTCGGGCGCGCCAGCGCGCAGGCGCCGAGGCTCCTCGAGTTGCGCTGGGGAAGGGAGGGGGCGCCAAGTATCACGCTTGTGGGCAAGGGCGTCTGCTTCGACACCGGTGGTCTGGACATCAAGGGTGCCGCAAACATGGCGCTCATGAAGAAGGACATGGGCGGCGCTGCCAATGTCATGGGCCTAGCGCTCATGATTATGGACGCCCGCCTTGATTTGAATCTTCGTGTCTTGGTCCCTGCCGTGGAGAACTCCATCGCCGGCAATGCTTTTCGGCCAGGAGATGTTTACCGCAGCCGTAAAGGGCTGACTGTGCAGATTGACAACACCGATGCCGAGGGGCGCCTGGTGCTCGCTGATGCTTTGGCCTACGCCGATGAAGCGCCATGTGATCTCCTGGTCGATATGGCGACCCTCACCGGGGCCGCCCGTGTGGCCCTCGGCGCCGACGTCGCGCCCTTCTTTACCGATGACGAAGCCTTGGCCAGTCGGCTGGGGGAGCTCTCCGTGGAGGAACTGGATCCCCTGTGGCGGCTCCCCCTTTGGTCAGGCTACGACAAGGACCTGAAATCGCGCGTTGCGGACATCACCAATGCCCCTTCCGGCGGCATGGCCGGCGCCATTACGGCGGCTCTTTTCCTCAGGCGGTTCGTCGGTTCGCAAACGCGCTGGGTCCATTTTGACATTTACGGGTGGACGCCCGCCGAAAAAGCCCATGCGCCGGTAGGCGGCGAGGCCTTCGCGATCCGCGCCCTGTACCGATACATCCGCGAACTTGTGAAGCAATGATGCGGTAAGGCTTTACGCGTAGGATTGCCCCATCGAAGCGGAAAAGGGGAGCCGCCGTGTCGCGTGAACTGACGGCGACAGAAGCGTTGCGCCTATGGCATCGTGTCACGCTCGGACAGGTCCGTGGCGAAGGTCCGGACCTCAGTCTCCGGCAGCAGGCAATCCTACTGCAGGTCTACCTGATCCCGCCGCCGCACACGGTACGTGGGTTGGCCACGGTCCTCGGCGTAACAAAGCCGGTGGTAACTCGGGCGTTGGACACGATGGGAGAACTCGGGTTGCTTGACCGTGCGCGCGATGACAAAGACCGCCGCAATGTTGTGGTCAAACGCACGGTTGCAGGCGCTCTTTATCTGGAGCAGCTTGGGGATCTCATTCGACGGGAAGGCAGGCAAGAGCCTGGAACGACATGAAAGAAGCATTGGACAGGCGCCTGCACGCCTTTCGGCCGGATCTCGCCGACGTGTCCCTCCGCGACCAGGTTGATTCGGAGCGTTTCGTCACGGGCGAAGCCGCAAGGATCGGGCGACCGGTAGCAGCTCTGCGACCTGCGCCCGATGCAGACCGCGGCATCGATACCGAACTTCTTTTCGGCGAGACGGTTCGTGTCTTTGATAGGAAGGGTGGCTGGGCGTGGGTGCAGGCGGACCAGGACGGCTATGTGGGCTATCTCGAAGAAAGCGCGTTGGCGGAGCCCGAAGCAGCAACGCACGTGATCTGCGTGCCCCGAACTTTCCTGTATCCGCAGCCTGAACTGCGCCGCCCGCCAATTGCAGCACTCTCCATGGGAAGCCGCGTACAAGCTCTTGCAGAGGCGGAAACACGGGGTACCCGCTACCTCACGCTTGGTGACGGAACGGCTCTGATCGCTGCCCATTGTCTCCCCGTCGGGGAAGCACTTTCGGTCGATTATGTAGACGTCGCGGTGCGGTTTATCGAGACGCCATACCTGTGGGGCGGTCGCTCGGGCTTCGGCATCGATTGCTCGGCGCTCGTGCAATTGTCGCTGAGCATGGTGGGACGCAACTTCTCGCGCGATTCCGACTTGCAGGCGCAGGCTGGTACAAGCATCACGCGCGACGAGCTTCGCCGTGGCGACCTCGTCTTCTGGAAAGGGCATGTGGGCATCATGGAAGACGAGCGGACGCTCCTCCATGCAAACGGACATACGATGACGGTGGCGCGAGAGGACCTGGAAGCGGCAATCAAGCGGATCGGCTGGCTATATGAGCAGCCGACCGGCTTTCGCAGGATCGAATGAGATCACGCAAACGTGGAGCCTGTTGCATGGAATCCTGCACGGGCTACCCCTACCTTGCTGCCAGTGCTTGAGGATTCGCCATGATCAAGACCGCCTGGATTTTACCGCTCCTGATGTTGCTGGTCGTCGTGCTTGCCGGTCTCGCGCCAGCTCGGGCTGACGACCGTTTTCGGGATCTCGCAGGAGAGCGGTTCCACGACCTTCCAGGCGTGGTTCCTGAAGAAGAGCGGGTGAAGCAGGAAAGCTACTCCTGCACCAGCAGCATAGAGAACGTCTACCGCGGTCGCGGGCGTTA